>CAZZUZ010000304.1:0-3701 GCA_964657315.1 Vulcanimicrobiota bacterium | reverse complement strand
GCTCGTGTTCTGCTTTCAACCCGGCGAAGAAGGCTACGCCGGAAATAAGTTGATGATCGCGGACGGTGCGCTCGAGAATCCGCACGTCGATCGCACGTTCGCGCTGCATCTCTACAGCGGGCTCGACGCCGGCAAGATCGGCGTGCGCGACGGGGCGTTCTTCGCATCCGCGGACGAATTCGATCTGACCGTTCGCGGCAAGGGCGGCCACGGCGCGATGCCGCAGCTCGCCGTCGACCCCGTGCTCGCGGGTGCGTTCGTCGTCACGACGCTGCAATCGATCGTCAGTCGCGAGGTCGCCCCGAAAGATCCCGCCGTCATCACCGTCGGTAAGTTCGAGGCCGGCACCACGTTCAACGTGATCCCGGACGAGGCGAAGATGAAAGGAACCGTGCGCAGCTTCGATGCGGCCGTGCGCAAGTCGATGCCCGAACGCATGGAGCGCATCTTGCGCGGATTATCGCAAGCGCTGCGTTTCGAGTACGACTTCGATTATCACTGGTCGTATCCGCCGACCGTCAACGATCGCACCATCAACGACGTCGTCCGCGCCGTCGGGCTCACCGAAATCGGCAACGAGAACGTCGTCGACGGGCACGACATCGTGATGTGGGCCGAAGACATGTCGTTCATGCAACAGGAGCGTCCCGGCGCGTACTTCATCGTCGGCTCGCGCGGCGGAGAAAAAACCGCCTATCCGCACCACAACGCCCGCTTCGATATCGACGAGTCGAGCCTCGAAGTCGGCTACAAGATGATGGTTGGCCTCGGCCTCAAAGGCTGATAAGGCCTCGCCCTAGCCGCGTGGGTGGCGTTTATTTGTCAGTGAACGCCAGATAGTCGATCTTGCCGTCGTCGGTCACGGAGATCTGCGCGTGCTTCTCGCCGCGTTCGAAGATCGCGTAGTAGCCACGCTTGCGCGCGTCGACGCGTTCGAAACCGCCGTATTTCGTGCGCAGATCCGTGATGATGTCGTTGACGCGTTTGAGCGGCACGTCGGCCGCGAAGCCGGCCTCGAACATCGACGAGTCGGCCTGGGGAGCGACGAGCACTTTCTGCAGTGCGGTGAGGTCGGGCGGCGACATCTCGTCGTGAAAGAGCAGGCTCGAGATCTTGCCGCTCTGGTCGAGGGCGATATTACAGCCGATCGAGCCCTTCGCGGACGTAATGCGGTATTGCGTGCCATCGAGCGCGTATGCGGTCGGATCGCCGAGGCGGTGCTTGTACGAATCGATGAAACTCTGCACGCCGTCCATGGGCACTTGCTGCACGAAGGCAGCCGTGAACGCTGCCGGGTCTACCTTCGGGCTCGTGAAGAGCGCCTTGAGCGCGGCGGTCGTGGCAGCTTCGTCGGCGCCTGCCGGCACGGCAGCCAGCGCCGCCGGCACGGCGGCGGCGAGTGCGTAAAGACGGAGGGCCGGGAAGAAACGCATGAAGCGCGCTTCTGCCCGGCCCGCAGGCACTCCGTCAGCTTGGGTTAGTACGCCGGAACGACCGGAGCGTCGTCGTTTGAAAAGAAGTTCGCGATCGTTTGATCGTTACCGTCGACGACGGGCTTCGAGTCGCCGGAGATGATGAACGGATCGTTGCCGACCGACGCATTGTAGGCCGAGGTTTCGAGACTCTGGTATGCTTTTGCCATGTTTCCGAGGCCCGTATCGACCCCCGAACGCTCGTTGCCGGCTTCGAGTTGGGCTTCGGCCTTTTTCTTGCCCGCGTCGGGATCGTTCGAAATGATGCCGATGTCCTTGAGCGCCCCGTAGACGCTCGATACCGTCGCCGCCCCGGCGGCGAGGCCGTCGCCGGGCAGATCGCCCGGAATTGCGGCGTATAAGGTACTGACGTCGGTGATCTTGCCCAGCGCGTCGCCGATCTTGTCGGGAGTCGTCACGCCGTTCGCCCGGGCGACGAGCGTCGTCTCTTCCGCGTTCGCTCCCGTGAGGTAGGACTGCATGAGCCCCGAGCTGACGTCGAGCGCGCCTTTGCGTGCTTGCGGATCGTTCTCGAAGAGAGACGACATGTAGGGGTCCGGGGTCTTGCCGAGGCCGTACTTCGAGAACTGTGCGGCTTTGTTTTGGACCATCGCCTCGAAGTTCGCGGCGACGCCCTTTTCGTACGGCGGTCCGTTCTCGATACCGCTGAGCACCGCGAGTTCGCGCGCCTTCCCGGTATCGACGCCGGCCTTGCCGTCGCGCGTGAGATATTGATCGAACGACGAACCCAGCGCGTCCGAAAGCGATTTTTGCAGACCTGAGGTGTAGGCGTCCTGCGATTGGATCGCCGACGCTTGATCGGGATTTGCGATGAACGTTTGCAGCACGTTCGAGAGAACGGCTTGCGTGAGATTGGGATTGCCGCCCTTCGACAACGCCTCGAGCACGGGCCCGACGCCGTTCGGGCCGCGGTTCGGAATTCCGGTATTGAGACCGAGCGCGCCGAACGACGCCTGTCCGCGAATCGCGCTTGACAAGAATTTGCCGAGGGTGGAATCGGGAGCGATCGCGTTGTTCGGTCCGACGCCGCCCATGCTGTCGAGCTGTTTGACAACCGCCGCAGGCGATGCGGTGCCCAAGGTGTCGAGAGCGTAAGCGTTGATGCTGTCGGCGGTCTTCGGATCGCTCGCCGCGAGAGCGTTCGCGTCGGAGGTCATCTGCGTGAAGGCCGCGCGCTTCGCGCTGTCGTCGTTCGGAGTCGAATCGAGCACCGCCGCGGCTTGGCCATAGAGGCGCGTTCGCTCGGTCTGCGCCTGACCTTTGTTCTCACTCGAATACGAACCGGAGTTCAACTCGTCCGTCATCTGCCCGGCGGTCGAGAGGCATTGCTGCGCGTACGCGTTTTTGAATGCGACCGAGTTTGCATCGTTTCCGGTTCCTTGCGCCAGCGACTCGATCGTGCTCGGTACGCCGACTTCGCCGTTTTCGCCGGTCTGATTTTGGGCGTCGCTGTCGGCGAGTGCCCGGGCATCGGCGGGCGTGAGCTTCCCGGAAGACACGAGAGTATTGAACGATTGCTGTATGCCGAGCTTCTTATAGTCGGCCCCGGACATCTGCGTGAGATACGCGGCGCTGGCTTGCGGGCCGAGCGCTCCCAGAACGTTCTGCAAGAGTTGCGCTTTGTCGCCCGAGTCCGGCGTCTTCTCTTGTCCGGAGAGATACGAGTTGAGCGCGTAGGTGTCGTTCGGCGAAAGATATTGACCGTCGCTGACCTTCTGCGCGACCGTTTGGGCGATGGCAGACGCGAAGCGCGTATCCGTCTGCGACGACGTGGAACTGCCGTCGTTGAACGTGCCGGACTCGGCGTCTTGTTGCTGCTCCATCTTGAGCATGCGCAGTTCCGGGCCTTGAATGCCCTTGTAATTGATGGCGTCCGGACCCCCCGGCCATTGCGTCGTCGATGCGGCGCCTTGGCGCATTCCCGGATCGACCGGCGTCGGAGGCGGAGCGGCCGGCTTTACGGGCTTTGGTGGCGGCGGGGCGACGTAACCGCCCCCATCGTCGACGCGCATGCGAGACTCCATCACAGAAAAAATCGAAAGATTTGGTCGAGTCCTATCACGCGTCGCAGAGCCGATTGCAAGGGGGCGGATTGAAAGTTTCGTGCTCGGCCGGTCGGCGTGACGCTCGTTTTCCGGCATTGCACCATCGTTAGATATGCTCTAAAGTCAGAGTCCCGTGAATGATCTCCAAGCGCGTTTAACTGAA
>CAZZUZ010000303.1:0-3717 GCA_964657315.1 Vulcanimicrobiota bacterium | reverse complement strand
CCACCGACATCCCGGGCGCACCCTGTTCCTCGAGCGCGCGCGGCGCGTAGGCCGCGATCGCGGCGAGCGCGTCCGCCCGCGTGGGTCCGGCTGCGAGAGCCGGAGCTTGCGGCACACATGCCAAGAGCGTCGCGGTAAAGAAAAACGCATTGCGCAGCATGCGCTCGGGCCTTCGCTACGTGGCGGCGGCCATCTTCGCGAGCAACTCACCCATTTTTACATGCAGCACGTTGATCGCCTTGAGCGGCCGCACCATCACTTTGAACCGATCGATCTCGCCGCCGGCGTTCCACGAGATGATGTCGACGCCGTCGATCGTGATGCCGTCGACTTCGGTCGCGAATTCGAGGACCGCGGAACGCTCGGCGTGCCACTCGTTGACGTAACGGAAGCTCTCGTTGTTGAGCACGTGCAGCGCGCCGCGAAGGTATGTCGTCGCGATCGCTTTGCCGTGCTGCGGCGTATGCACGACGGGCGATTCGAAGACGACGTCGTCGGCGAGAAGCGTGCCGAGCGCGGTCGCGTCACCCGTCTCCACGATCCGGTGCCAAATCTCAAGCGTATCGAGCATGACCGGGGCGTTTCGAGCGGGCGACGCTCTTACTTGCTAGAGGCGTCCTTTCGGCGGCAAGACGTTGCGGCGCGCGGGCGCCGGAACGACGTCGGGCGTGACCGTCGGCGGGGGAGCGCCCGTCGCACAATCGCCCTTGATCGTCGCGTTTTGCGCCGGGGCCGCGAGGGTGGGCGGCTTTGCGAAGTGCGCATTCGTGAAGTCGAGATAATCGAAGAGCGTTGCGGCTTGCGCGTCGCGATACGTGAGCGCCGGCAGATTCCACTTCGCCGCGACCGTCGCGATGATGGACGTATGATCGTGCGGCACGTTCGAGACGGCGTTCGGCTTGGAGTACGGCGACACGACGACGGTCGGCACGCGGATGCCCGTGACGTTGAACGCCGCCTGATAGTCGCTCGCCGCGATGTTCGGCGCGATGCCGTCGGGTTCGACGGCGGCGGCCGGAACGACGTGATCGTAGTAGCCGCCGTGCTCGTCGTAGGTCCAGATGAGCAGCATCGACTTCCACTGCTTCGAATTCATCGCCGCGTTGACGACGCCCGAAACGAACTGCTCGCCGTATGCGATGTCGCTCGGATTCTCTTCGCTGGTTCCCTGAGCGTTTACGGCTTCGCCGAGTTGCGCGGTAATCGCGGGCGGCAGGTTCGGCACTTTCTTGAGATAGGAATAAATGGGTTCGCCGACCGTCGATCCGGCATTGAAGCCGCACTCGACGAAGCTCACGTTGGGCAGCGTTCCCGCCGCACAATCGGCGAGAAACTGCGCGTACGTCGCAAAGTTTTGCGGATATTTTTCGACCGTTTCCGGAATGATGCCGAGCGTCGGAATGTCGGTGATGTACTCTTTCCACGTGACGCCGTGATCGGACATCATGTCCATAAACGTACCGTTGGCGGGATACGGCATCGTGAAGGTCGTGTCCGAGGTCGACACGAGGCCGCCCGACGTCGCCGAGTACAGGTAGCGGCGATTGGGATACGTCTGGCCTTGAGCGGAGCAGAACGACCGATTACCGAGACAGAACGTCTTCGCGAGCGAGTAGTAGAACGGCAGATCGGATTCGTCCCAATAGCCCATCGCCGCGTCGCAATTTTCGGCGAACCCGTCCATCGCGCCGAGATTGACTTGCTTGTGCGTGTTGTTCCAATCTTGGCTCACTTCGAACGGCGCGCACGTACCCGTGATGTGAAAGACGCGCTGATAGCCGCCGTTGAGCGGATTCTTGTTGACCGGCACGCCGTTGACGAAGGTGAAGCCGTCCGCGAGCGGCTGCCCGCGCATCGGCAGCATGCCGAAGTAGTTGTCGAACGAGTGGTTCTCCATCATGACGATCACGACGGTGTCGAACGGCAACTTCGGATCGGCAACGCCGGCCGCGCGCGTCGGATCGGGCAACGAGTTCGGTCCGCGACTACCCGACGAAACGCTGGCCGATGGAAAACCGGCCGACGCCGACTGCGCGGGCGTCGAGGTGGCGGAGGCCGTCGCGGCGCCCGTCGGCGTTGCCGCCGGTGCGGCGCTCTGCGCGGGACTCGCCGTCGGCGAGGCTCCGGAACCGTGTGCGGGATTCGGCGAACTGCCGATCGTCGCGCCGCCGCCGCTGCAAGCGGCGAGTCCGAGCGTCGATGCGGTGGCGGAGTGTTTGATGAAGCGGCGACGCGAGAGGCGCACGAAAAACTCCCAGTGGAAAGGCAGTGGCCACGGCGCACAGCAATAGTGCAGGCGTGTGCGCTCCTGACACTCGCACTAGTGTATGCGGTCCGCCTTATGATTTCTTTAAGACCGTTCGCCGTCCGCACCCATCGTCAACCGATAATCGCCTTTATCAAACACATAGCATCTACTAGCCATGTAGGGAAAGACAACGTCGGTTTGGCCGCGGCTATGGAAGATTGCCGGGTGGGTGCACTTCGGCGACGACGCCGTTGCGAAAACGAACGCTGTATGCGAATGGCGCGGGCTCCGCGTATTTCCAATCGTCGAGTTTTAACATGTCGCGAACCGTCCCGAATTCGCTTGGGAAACCGAGCAGATGGGCGACCTGTAATTTGTTCATGCCCGGACGAACCGGAAACGAATTCGCAAACGCGTTGACGGACGTTTGCCCGTTTGCACGGTGAACCCAGAGCATTCGTTCGACTTCCCACTCGTCCGCTAACCACATTTGGGGATGCGCGCAGAAACGCCCATCGTAGCGTCCCGCGCGAAAGCGAACGCGAATGGGCGAGACGATGGTAAAAAGCCAATCTTGGTTGTAGCGTCGATCCATCTGCGCCCCGACTCTCCATTTTCGTAATGGTGAGAGCGGCCGTTCGAGCGCCGTTACTCGCAGCGACGGTTCGTTCCCGACGTTGATCTCGCCGGAAATGCCGGACGCTTCCGTATCACTGCAGCTGATGCTCAGACTCCCGAAGCCTTGCACGATATGTCCGACATCGTTTTTGCGCAAACGAACGAGGTGCGGATCGTTACCGCGAGCATCGCTCGGAGGTGGAATCGACACGAGATAATAGGCTTGGTTTGGGAAGCCAGCGCGCTCGCCGTCCGCTAAGCGAGCCACCTGACCGTCGTCGAAAAGCTAGACGCGGTAGATGCCCCAAGGCACTTCCGGCGGGATGGGAACGGAGACGAATGCCGTCGGACGATCCGTCCCCTCGGAGCGCACGATGCCGGCGCCTCGCGCCTGAAGAACGACGCTCGTGCCCGCGGGGCACATGCGGAAGCATTGTAGCCGAACGCGCACGTGCCCGGAGTCGATCGTGAAATCGGCGACCGGATCGTTTCCGACATCCGTGAACCAGAGGCCGACGATGCGCCCGCGCGCATAGTCCGGCGCGAACGAAGTCTCTGAAGTCAGAAAGACGCGATTGATGCTTTTTTCTGCAGCGGTGGCGCGGACGTCGGACCGGCCGATCGTCAATATGACGACGACTGTCGCGGCGAACAGCTTTGCGAGGAACGCCATACGCTCTTCGCCACGCAAGACGGCTACGTGTTGCGGCCACGCTCGAGCGGCGCCATGCGACGCTCGAACTCAATCCGAAACGCGCGCAATTCGGTCTCGACGCCTTCAACGCGGGTTTCGACGCGACCGAGGCGCCGATCTATGCGATCGACAGTTATTTCGAGACTCGTGACTTTCG
>CAZZUZ010000302.1:0-3719 GCA_964657315.1 Vulcanimicrobiota bacterium | reverse complement strand
AACTGGCCGGTAGAGTCGCATTCGCCGTCGCGGCACTCGTGCTCGCCATACGGGCCGCGCATAGCGACTTAGGAACCACGGCAGAACCTTCGATTCCTACGACGCCGCCCGACGTGGAAGCGCGAAACGCTCCACCGCCGAACGTGCAGCGTGGGCCTACGAAATGCGCGAGGACGGCGTCTGCGCACGATGCCAACGGCGCGCTCGACATCGTCCGTACGAAACAGGAACCGATGGCAGCCGGCGAGATCGTCGGCAGAAGCTCGACCTTATATTTCTTGGGTTGGGCAATCTCTGCCGATCGTCGTTCTCTAGCTCAATCACTTTGTTTGATCGTCGACGGCAAGCCGATGCTCGCGTCGATCGACTATGGTTCGCAGCGACCCGACGTTGCCGCCGTCTTCCGCGACGACGCGCTACTGCGATCGGGATACCTAATCGAATTGCCGGGAAGCATTCTGCATGCCGGGAACCATCGCTTCGAGGTCGTCGTTGAGTCTGCCGATGGAAGCCGCGCCTTGATCGCTAAAGAGTTGCGGCTAGAGCTCCGCTAGCAGATTGGGAAAACGATGTTTTTATGAATTTCATAGTGTGGTTTCTTCTCGCAGCGCTTTGGATCGTGCTCGGCTTCTTCGCGGTTCGAACGGCTCTTCAGCGCGCATTCAAAGATCGGCGTGCGGCCACGATTTCCGCGGTACTCGTCGTTGCGGCTTATGCCGCTGGCTATTATTCGCCGCTCGCGAATCATGGAGACGGCAGCGCCGTGCAAAGCGCGGCAGTCGTTGCGCAGGCGCCGCCCGAAGGCGCTTCGACGTCGCAAGTCGTGGCCACCGGCACAGACGTTCATGCAAATTGTGAACGGCTCGGTGCGGCCGGCCACGATCGGACGGTCGGCTATCTCGACACCGTACGAGCTACGGCCGGGCCCGTTCGCGTCTTGCAGCCGCAGGCGGCCATCGCTTCATCGGATACGATCGAATTGGCTGGTTGGGCGGCGTCTGCAGAAGGTAAGGCCCCCGCGACCGCAGTCTGCCTCCTGCTCGATAGAAAGCTCGACCTACACGCGCAGATGCTGTATGGATTCTCGCGCCCCGATGTCGCCGCCAATCTGCACGTTCCCGAGCTACAGCCGACCGGATTCGAGATTGTCGTCAAGCCGCACATGCTGCCCGAGGGTACGCATCGTCTGAGTGTTCTCGTCGTTTCGAGAAACGGATCGAGCGGCGAACTCACGGGATCGTGGACGCTCACCGTCCGGTAGAGGGCGGGAAGACGCTTTTACGCCGGGGTAAGGTCGTGACGATATGAAAGCGCTCGTTACCGGTTGCGCGGGCTTCGTCGGAAGCACCGTCGTCGATCGATTGCTCAAGGACGGCCACGACGTCGTCGGCTTCGATAATTTTTCGACCGGGCGCGAAGCGTTTCTCGCCGGCGCGAACGCTTCGAAGTCGTTCGAGCTCGTACGAGGCGACGTTCTCGACGCGGCCGCGATCGAAGCGGCGGCCGCCGGGTGCGATACGGTCTTTCACATGGCTGCCAATGCCGACGTGCGTTTCGGCACGGACCACCCGACGCGCGACTTCGAACAGAACGCGCGCGGCACGCTCAACGTGCTCGAGGCGATGCGCAAAGCCGGCGTCGAACGGATCGCGTTTGCATCGACGGGGTCCATCTACGGCGACGCGGAGGTGATTCCGACGCCAGAAGATGCGCCGACGCCGATCCAGACCTCGCTCTACGGCGCGTCGAAGATGGCCGCCGAGCAATTCATCGAGGCGTATTCGAACGGCTTCGGCATGCGGGTCTTCATCTTTCGCTTCGTGTCGCTACTCGGCGAGCGTTACACGCACGGCCACGTCATCGACTTCTTCCGGCAGTTGGCCGCGCATCCCGAAAGTCTGCACATCCTGGGCGACGGTAATCAGAAGAAATCGTATCTCTACGTGGGCGACTGCGTCGAGGCGATGATGCACGTGATGGCGACGTCGAAAGATCGCGTCAACGTGTACAATTTGGGATCGGCGGAATATTGCCGGACGATCGATTCCGCCGGCTGGATCGCGGCCGAGATGGGCGTCGAGCCGCACTTCACGTTCGGTGGCGGCAACAACGGCTGGATCGGCGACAATCCGTTTCTCTTCCTCGACACGAAAAAGATTCTCTCGACCGGCTGGAAGCCGACGCTCACGATTCGCGAAGCGGTCGAGGCGACCGTCCGCCATCTGCGCGAAACGGCTAGCTCGACACCGTGAGATCGATCGGACCGCCTAGCACGAAATAGCCGCGACGGTCTTTCGCGATGACGCCGAACTGAATTTCGTGCGTCCCGCTTCCGATCGATTTGGCCGGAACGGCGATGCGAAATCCGGAGAGCAGGAGCGGCGGGCTCGAATAGTAGCGTACGACGTCTGGCCGCCGATCGCCGAGGAATCGCGAGACGTCGATACGCGCGCGCCCGTCGATGCTCAAAAACGCGCCCGCACCGGTCGCTTTGAGATCCGGGTCGCCGCACCAACCGACGAAGACGACGTCGGCCCCGGCCGGAACGGCGACCTTCGATGAGAGCGTGACGGTCTTGCCGCGCTCGACGTATTGGAGCAGATCGATCGAGCCGAGCGCCTGTTTATCGATGGGCGGTAGGCTGTCGAGGACGTTCTGATCGAGGCCCGATCCGGTGAGAGCGGCGCCCATCGCGCGGCTGAGCTTTTTCGGGGCGAAGTGCGTCGGACGCGCGATCTCCGCGAAGATCAGTGCGACCGCGATCGTCGCGAGTGCGATGCGCTGCGCGATCATGCGGCGGTCACCGCCGATAGCGCGCGCTCGAGCGAGAGGCGCGCGGCGTTTTCCGTGAAATGCGCGGCGACGTAGCGCGCGCCTTGGACGCCGAGGTCGCCCGCCTTTCCGAAAAGTTCCGTCGCCGCGAGCTCGACGAACTCGCGTTCGTTCGCATACCACAAGCCGCCGTTCGACCGCCGGCATTGACCGACCAGCACCGCCGACGCACCGCTCGCGAGCAGCGCGCGGCTCGAAGCCCACGCTTCGAGTGCGACGATCGAGAGGCTCTCGTAGGCGGAGGGAATCGCTACGAATTGCGCGGCCGCGAGCGCATTCCACTTGTCCGTTTCGGAAATGCGTCCGAGCGTCCGCACGTAGTCGGTCTGTGTCACGTGCATCGCGACCGGCCCCGCGAGCACGAGGCGCAGCGTCGATCGTCCGCTCGCGCGCAGCGCGGCGAAGTGCGAGAGCAGCTCGGGGATACCTTTGGCTTCTTCGACGCGGCCCAGGCACAGCAAGAACGGATCGCGCACGCCGTATGCGGTGCGGAACGCCGCTGCATCGGTCGACGGCGGCGCCGAAACCGCGAGACGCAAAAGCGAACCTGCCGAGCGAACGAACGGAAACCGCGTCTCGACGAGCAGGCGTTCTTCTTCGGACACGAATCCGAAGTGCGCGGCCTGCAGAAAGATGGGGTCGAACAGCGGCAATTCGAGCATCCACTCCGCGTGCGCGAGCGGCCCGAGGACGGCGCGATCCGCGACGAGCGGTAAGCCGAAGTACGTGGTCGCGTAGAGATACGAGAAGAAGAACACGCAGTCGTACTCGTGGCCGCGGTCGCGCAGATGGGCGAAGAGGCCGCTCGCATACGGACCTTGCTCGCGCATCCACGCTTCTTGATCGGCGACGCTGCCGCCGTTGCGCGCGATGCGCGCGCTCGCGCG
>CAZZUZ010000301.1:0-3747 GCA_964657315.1 Vulcanimicrobiota bacterium | reverse complement strand
AAGTGTTTCCCGACAAGTCCGTGACGAAGAAGCCTGCCGAAGTCCGCATGGGTTCTGGTAAGGGTAACCCGGAGTTCTGGGTCGCCGTCGTGCGCCCGGGCCGCGTCTTGTTCGAAATCAGCGGCGTGCCCGAAGCGACCGCTAAGGAAGCGCTGCGCCTCGCGTCGGCCAAGCTGCCCATCGCGACCAAGTTCGTCACCCGTCAGAGCCTTGTGGAGGCTGCTTCGTGAAGCGCGCCGATTTCGCAGAACTTCGGTCCTTAACCGTTCCGGAGCTGGTCGCCAAAGCCCGCGAGACCAAAGAAGCGTTGTTCAATCTGCGCTTCCAACTCCGCACGGGCCACCTCTCGGATTTCAGCCGGGTCAAAGCCGTCAAGAAAGAGTACGCTCAAATTCAGACGGTCATCAGCCAGAAGCGCCTCGCGGAGGCCAAGCATGGAGCAGCCTAAGTTGGAACACACGGGCTTGGAACGTAACCGCCGCCGCGTCAAGCAGGGCGTCGTTCAGAGCGATAAGATGGACAAGACGATCGTCGTCGTCACCGAGACGCGCGTTCCCCATCCGACCTATAAGAAAATCGTCCGCAAGTCGGTCCGCTTCAAGGCGCACGACGACAAGAACGACGCGAAGATCGGCGACATCGTGCGCATCATGGAGACGCGTCCGGTTTCGAAAGACAAGCGTTGGCGGTTGCTCGAGATCGTGGAGCGCGCGAAGTAAATGATTCAACAAGAAACGCGGCTCAAGGTGGCCGACAACAGCGGCGCACGCGAACTGCTCTGCATTCACGTCACCGGCGGTTCGCGCCACCCATACGCGTTCGTCGGCGATATCATCGTCGGCACCGTCAAGAGCGCGATTCCGGGTGCCGCGGTCAAAAAGGGTCAAGTCGTCAAGGCCGTCGTCGTGCGCTGCAAGCAGCCGATGACGCGTCCCGACGGTTCGATCATCGCGTTCGATGAGAACGCGTGCGTCATCATCAAGGGCGAGAAAGACAATCTCGATCCGCGCGGCACGCGCGTCTTCGGACCCGTCTGTCGCGAATTGCGCGATCGCGGCTTCCTCAAGATCGCGTCGCTGGCACCGGAGGTGCTCTAGCATGTCGAAAATCGTCAAGGGCGACACCGTGGTTCTGCGTCGCGGCCGTGAAAAAGGCAAGACCGGAACCGTCAACGCCGTGTATCCCAAGGACGGCACAGCCGTCGTCGCGGGTCTCAACGTGAAGAAGCGCCATTCGAAGCAAGGCACCGACGGCGCGAAGTCGGCCGGCATCTACGAGAAGGAAGCGCCGATTCCGCTGTGCGCCCTCGCAGTCGTCGATCCGAAAACCAAACTCCCGACCCGCGTTCGCAACGTCCGCAGTGAAGACGGCAGCGTCAAGCGCGTGTCGGTCCGCTCCGGCGAGGATCTCCTCGTCTCGGCTAAGGAACGCTAGTCAATGCCTGCCACGCGCTTACAAGAGAAATACAACAGCGAAGTCAAGCAGAAGCTGACGGAGAAGTTCGGTTATTCGAACGTCCATCAGATTCCCAAGCTGGACAAAGTCGTGATCAACATGTCGGTCGGCGACGCGATCCAGAATTCCAAAATTCTCGACGTCGCGATCAAAGAGCTCGAGACGATCAGCGGCCAGAAAGTCGTCGTCACCAAGGCCAAGAAGTCGATCGCGGCGTTCAAGCTGCGCGAAGGCATGAACGTCGGCGCCAAGGTCACGCTTCGCGGCGACCGCATGTACGTATTCCTCGACAAACTCTTCAACGTCGTGCTGCCGCGTATTCGCGACTTCCGCGGTCTCAACCGTAAGTCGTTCGACGGCCGCGGCAACTACAATCTCGGACTCAAAGAACAGATCGTTTTCCCGGAAATCAACTTCGACAAAGTCGACAAGATGCGCGGCATGGACATCGTCATCGTAACGACCGCGAAGAACGACGAAGAAGCGACGGAATTTCTCACGCAGATGGGATTGCCGCTGCAGAAGGAGCGCGTAAGTGGCTAAAACCTCGAGTATCGAACGTTCGAAGCGGACCCCGAAATTTGCGGTCCGGGCGCACAATCGCTGCCTCGCGTGCGGACGTCCGCGCGGCTATTACCGCAAATTCGGCATGTGCCGTATCTGTTTCCGTGAGAACGCCCATCGCGGCTTTATCCCGGGCATCACGAAAGCGAGTTGGTAAGCCGTGGGCGTCATCACCGATCCCATCGCCGACATGCTGACGCGCATTCGTAACGCGAATACCGCGAACCACGAAACGGTCGACATTCCGGCGTCGAAGATGAAGAAGGCCGTCGGAGACATCCTCCATGAGGAGGGCTTCATCCGTAACATCGAGCTCGTATCCGAAGGTCCGCAAGGAACGATCCGCGTGACCCTCAAGTACGGCCCCGAAAAAGAGAAAGTCATCACGGGACTGCGCCGCATCAGCCGTCCGGGTCTGCGCGTCTATACCGGACGCGGCGAGATCCCGCGCGTACTGGGCGGACTCGGACTCGTCATCATGTCCACGAGCAAGGGCATCATGTCCGGCAAACGCGCGAAGCGCGAAGGCTGCGGCGGTGAAGTCCTCGCGTACGTCTGGTAAGCAATTTTATGTCACGTATCGGTAAACTGCCCGTCGCGATCCCCGAGAAAGTCTCGATCACCGTCGGCGACAAGAGCGTCAAGGTTACGGGTCCCAAGGGCGAACTCGAACAGCACATCCTGCCCGTCGTCACGGTCGCGGTCGAGGACGGTAACGTCGTCGTCACGCGCAAGGGCGACGCCAAAGAGCATCGGTCGGCGCACGGCCTCACGCGCACGCTCGTCGCCAACATGATCGAGGGCGTGTCCAAGGGCTTTCGCAAGAGTCTCGAGATCAACGGCGTCGGCTATCGTGCCGCCAAGTCCGGCGAAGCGCTGAACTTGACGCTCGGCTATTCGCACCCGGTCTCCTACGCGCCGCCCGCCGGCATTTCGTTTGCGGTCGAGGGCACCACCAAAGTGCATGTCGACGGCATCGACAAACAGCGCGTCGGTCAGGTCGCAGCCGAAATTCGCGATCTCCGCCCGCCCGAACCCTACAAGGGCAAAGGCATTCGCTACGAAGGCGAAGTCGTTCGTAAGAAGCTCGGTAAAGCGGGCAAGGCCGGTAAGAAGTAATGGGACTGATTTCAAAAAACTTGCGGCGCGTGAAGCGGCACGGCCGCCTGCGCCGCAAGGTCATCGGTACGGCCGAACGGCCGCGCCTGCAGATCCACCGCACGCTGCACCACATCTATGCGGCCGTAATCGACGACACGAAGGGCCACACGCTGGCCTCCGCATCGACGCGCGAAAAAGAGCTCGGCGGGCTCGATTCGCGTACCAACCTCGATGCCGCAACCAAAGTCGGCGATGCCATCGGCAAGAAGGCGAAAGCCGCCGGCATCAACTCCGTCGTGTTCGACACGAGCGGTCTCAAGTATCATGGCCGCGTTGCGGCTCTCGCGGACGCGGCTCGCGCAGCCGGGTTGGAGTTTTAAGGTATGTACGGTGGTAGAGGCGGCGGTCGCGATCGCGACAACTCCGGAATCGAAGAAACGGTCGTCCGCGTCAATCGCGTGGCGAAGGTCGTCAAGGGCGGTAAGCGCTTCAGCTTCTCCGCGCTCGTCGTCGTCGGCGATCGCAAGGGCCGCGTCGGTTTTGCTATCGGCAAAGCGGGCGAAGTTCCCGAAGCGATCCGCAAGGGCGTCGAACAGGCGAAGAAGGCGATGATCACCGTGCCGATGG
>CAZZUZ010000300.1:0-3776 GCA_964657315.1 Vulcanimicrobiota bacterium | reverse complement strand
GGCGCCCGCGTTCGCGCCGCCGGCACCGGCCGAGCCGCTCGACGTCACCGAGTTCGGCAAGCGCCGCCTGATCATCGTGCTCGGCGTCATGATGGCGGCGCTCTTACAAACGCTCGACGCGACGATCGTCAACGTCGCGCTGCCCACGATCGAAGGCAACATCGGCGCCGCAATCGACGACGGCACCTGGATCATCACGGGTTACATCATTTCCAACGTCATCGCGATTCCGCTCGTGCCGTACATGCTCACGCGCTTCGGACGGCGGCAATACTACTCGGCCTGCATCATCGGATTCACGGTCGCGTCGTTCTTTTGCGGAACGGCGCAATCGCTCGTCGCGATCGTCGCATTCCGCGTCGTGCAGGGCGCGTTCGGCGGCGGCTTGATCGCGACGTCGCAGATCATCCTGCGCGATACGTTCGGCGCGAAGAAGATCGGCACGAGTTCCGCGCTCTTCGGCATCGCGCTGACGGTCGGGCCCGCGCTCGGGCCGACCGTCGGCGGCTGGCTCACCGATCAGCTTTCGTGGCCGTGGGTCTTCGACATCAACATCGTGCCGGGCGTCATCGCGGCGACGATCGTTTTGACGATGGTGCGCAATCCGACGCCGCCGCGCAAGATGCCGCTCGACGTGCCCGGCGTCGCGCTGCTCGCGATCGCGTTCGGCTCGATGCAGTACGTGCTCGACGAAGGCGAACGCAACGATTGGTTCGGCGATCCGCAGATCGTGTTCTTCACGTGCACGTTCGCGTTCGGCATGGCGGCCTTCGTCTTTTGGGAGCTGTATGGCACGAAGGCGCCGATCGTCGACGTGCGCATCTTTCGCTACGGAAACGTGCGCGCTGGCGCGCTCACCGCGGTCGTCATGGGTATCGTCGTCTTCGGGCCGACCGTGATGATGCCGCAGTACGTGCAGAACGTGCTGGCGTTCACCGCGACGCTGAGCGGCCTCTTGATCTTCATGCGCGCGCTGCCGGTCATGGCGATGACGCCGTTCGTCGCGCGCATCGCGACCGCGATCGACTTCCGTATCCTGCTCGTGACGGGCTTTTCGCTCAGCGCCGTCGGTTTCGCCGCGATCGCGCTGCACATGACGCCCGAGAGCGATTTCGAGTCGTTCGCGTTGCTGCTCGCCTTCAGCGGCATCGGCCAATCGATGCTGCTCGTGCCGCTGCTCGTCGGCGTGCTGCCGAGCATTCCGCCGGCCGACGCGCCCAAATCGAGTTCGATCATCAGTCTCTCGGTCCAGCTCGGCGGCTCCATCGCGAGCACGCTGCTGGTAACCATTTTTGATCGGCGTACGTTTTTTCACTCCGATACCTTGCGCGGTTCGCTCACCCTCGCGCAGCCCACAGTGCAATTGGCGTCCGCGCACGGAGGGTCGGTCTCCGGCCTCGCGCGGCTGATGCAGCTGCAGGCGGTCAACGCCGGATTCGCCGACGCGATCTTCGCGCTCGTGCCGATCGCGTCGATCGGTATCGTACTCGCTTTCACGCTGCGACGCACCAAGCCCTCAAACGTCCCCGTCGAGATCTCCGAATGAACGGTAAGAACGCGATCGACGAACTCCTCGCACAAATGTTCACGCCGCGGCGCATAGCCCGGCCGCAAGGCGTGCCGCCTCAGTGGACGCACTGCGGGCATCTGCCGACGGTCAAAGGCTCGCTCGCGTATTGGAGCATCGGCGCGGGGCCGACCGTGCTGCTCGTGCACGGCTGGGAAGGCGCGCACGGCGACCTCGACGCATTCGTCGAACCGCTAGTCGAATTCGGTCATCGGGTCGTCACGTTCGACCACCTCGCGCACGGGGAGAGCGACGGCGCGCAGGCGACGCTGTTCGACGCGGCCGACGGCGTGCGCGCGATGGCCGAACGGTTCGGCCCCTTCGCCGGCATCGTAGCCCACTCCGTAGGATGCCCCGCGACGGCGATGGCGCTGCAGGCCGGCGTCGAAGCCGAAAGGGTCGCGCTCATCGCTTCGCCGACGCGGTACGAAGAATTCGTTCGCGCGTTCTCAGGCGCAGTAGGCGTCGCGCCGTCGGCGATTCTCTCGGAGCTCAAAGCGCGCGATTTCGACATCGACGCACTCGATCTGCCGAGGATCGCGGCGACGCTGGACACGCCCGCGCTGCTCATCCACTCCGACGACGACCGCGTGACCTCGTCCGCGGGCACCGACCTCATCGCGCGGGCCTGGCGCCGTAGCAAAGTCGTGCACGTCGACGGCCTCGGCCACAATCGCATCCTGCGCGACATCCCGACGATCGCGCGCGTCGTCGAATTCATCTCGCTCTAACGCCCGGGCAGGGGCGAACCGACGGCGATCGTGTCGTCCGAAAATGAGGCCGAGTTCGCTCATGCGACGATACTCGCTACGCGCGCGCCACGGCGAGCTTCGCGGCATGATAGCCGCACATGCCGTGAACGCCCGCACCGGGCGGCGTCGACGACGAGCAGAGATAGACGCGTGGATCCGGCGTCGCGTATTGGCGCGCGGTCGGCCGCAAGAAGAACTGGCGCAGACCCATCGCGCCGCCGGCGATGTCGCCGCCGATGAGGTTTGCGTCCGCGGCCTCGAGATCGCGCGGCGTGAAGACGCGGCGCGCGAGGATCGTGCTTGCGAAGCCGGGTGCGAAGCGTTCGATCTGCCGCTCGATAGACGGCAACGCGTCGGCCTGCGAGCCGCTCGGCACGTGAACGTATGCCCAGGCGGTCTCCTTCCCGTGCGGCGCGCGCGACGCATCGAAGCGACTGGGCTGCACGAGCAGCACGAACGGTTTCTCCGCGACCGCGCCGTCGCGGATCGCGCGTTCGGACGTCGCGATCTCATCGAACGTTCCGCCGAGGTGCACCGTCGCTGCGTCGCCGCAATCGCGTGCCGTCCACGGGACGGGCGCGTTCAAGGCGTAGTCGACTTTGAAAGCGCCGGACCCGTACGCGTAACGCTGCATCGCACGCGTGAAGCGCGGCGTGAGCCGCGCGCCGCCGATGCGCGCGAGTTCCGATGGCGAGACATCGCACGCGATCGCATCGCACGCGCCCAGGTCCGCCAGATCGTCGACGCGTGCCGACGTCGTTACCTTGCCGCCGAGCGACTCGAGATAAACGACCAGCGCGTTCGTGAGCGACTGCGCGCCTCCGGCGGCAATCGGCCAACCGACGGCACGCGCCGCGATGCCGAGCATCATGCCGACGCCGGCGGAGAGCGGCTCGTCAAGCGCGAGAAACGAGTGCGCCGCGAGGCCCGCGAAGAGCGCGCGCGCCCGCACCGTCTCGAAGCGGCGCGCGACGTGCCGCGCCGAAGCGATCGCATCGATGCCGAAACGCGCGTACCGCAGGGGATCGCGCGGCAGATCGATCGCCGGCCGCAAGACGTCGGAGGCAAACGTTTGCCACGATTGCGCGAACGGCAACGTCAGTGCGTCCCATGCCTTCGCGTCCTCGCCGAGCGTCGCCGCGCTGCTGCCGAGCCCGCGCCCGAGTACGACCGCGCTCCCGTCGTCGAGCGGATGCGCGAGCGCGTGCGGCGAGTGAATCCACTCGAGTCCGAATTGCTCGAGCGGCAGCGTCGAGAAAAACGGCGATCCGATGCCGAGCGGAAACGCGGCGGAGCCGAAGTCGTGCCGGAAGCCGGGCAGCGTCAGCTCCATCGTGCGCGCGCCGCCGCCGGCGGTCGCCTGCGCCTCGAGAACGTCGACGCTCCAACCCGCTCGTGCGAAAACGATTGCGGCCGCGAGCCCGTTCGGCCCCGCGCCGACGACGCAGGCCCGACGG
>CAZZUZ010000299.1:0-3821 GCA_964657315.1 Vulcanimicrobiota bacterium | reverse complement strand
CGGTGCATCAGCGCCGCGCCCTTGCCGGCCTCGGCGCGCGAGATGGCCCGAGCCAGACCGCGCGAGCTGCCCGCCTCGAACGCGGCTGCGATGTCTTGATCGATCGGTTCCATTACGCGCTCTTGGCTACGGGGCCGCGCCGATCGAGCCATGCTTGACGCAATCCGGCGACGATGAACCCCGAGAAGACCAGCGGCATGACGAGGATGATCCCGAAATACACCACGTTACCCCACGAACCGCGCGCGAGCGCCGCGAAAAAGAGCGCGCCCATGATGAGCGCGACCAGTACGCAGGCGGTCAGCGAGAAGCTCAAGCGCGCGATCTCCGACGCGACGGCGAGCGAGCGGCGATGAGGAGCGAGATCGGCGACCGCCCCCACGTACCGGCGCCGGTATCCGAAATATTTGTCGAGGAAGTGCTCCCGGAACGCGGACATGAGGCCCGTCTTTCCCGTGTCAAACCTCGTTCTCTTCGCGGGTGCCCGGCTAAATTTTCGCAAACCCTGAGCGGAGAATGAGTCAACCGGGTTATCTTCGTTATGCTGCCGTGTCCGGCGAAACCGTCGTTTTCGTGTGTGAAGACGACCTCTGGTCGGTGCCGCGCGGGGGCGGCGTCGCCCGACGGCTGACCCAGAGTACGGGCGACGTCGCGTTGCCCCGCATCTCGCCCGACGGCACGACCCTCGCGTTCATCGCGCGCGAAGAGGGCAATCCGGAAGTCTACGTCATGCCGTTGCACGGCGGAGCGCAGCGCCGGCTGACCTTCCTCGGCACCGACGCCTGCAGTCTTTCGGGCTGGTCGCCCGACGGTTCGTCGATCTACTTCTGCTCCGACGCGGCGGCGGCGTTCGTCAAGGAAACCCATGCGTTCCGGGTCGCCGCCGACGGCGGCACGGCGGAGCGCCTCGGCCTCGGCCACGCGCGCAGCATCGCGCGCCACGCCGACGGCCGTTTCGTCATCGGCCGCAACAGCGACGATCCGGCCCGTTGGAAACGCTACAAGGGCGGCACGGCGGGCGACCTGTGGGTCGACCGGGACAACACGGGCATGTTCTCGCGTCTGATCTCGCTCGTGGGCAATCCCGTCTGGCCGATGTGGGTCGGCGACCGCGTGTATTTCCTGAGCGATCACGAAGGCGTCGCGAACATCTACTCGGTGTGGCCGGACGGTTCGGACATCAAACGGCATACGCACGAGACCGAATACTTCGTCCGTTTTCCGTCGACGGACGGCAAGACGATCGCGTTCACCGCGGGCGCGCGCGTCAAACTGCTCGACACCGCGACGGACGCCGTCACCGAAGTCGAGATCGACGCGCCTTCGCCGATGCCGCAGACCGCGCGGCGTTTTCTCGATCTCGACGAGAATCTCGAACACTTCACGCCGAGCCCCGACGGCACGGCGGTCGCGCTCGTCTCGCGCGGACGCGCGTTTACGATGCCGCTGTGGGAAGAAGCCGCCGTGTCGCACGGCCGGTCGAGCCGCGTGCGGTATCGCGCGACCGAATGGCTGCACGACGGCGAACGTTTCGTCTGCACGAGCGATGCGTCGGGCGACGAACGGCTCGAAGTGCGCGACGCGCGCGGCGGTGACGGACCTCCGCTCTTCACGCTCGACGCCGACATCGGACGCATCGTCGAAATCGCGGCGTCGCCCGTCGCGGACGTCGTCGCCATCGCGAATCACCGACACGAGCTGCTGCTCGTCGATCTCGCAGACAAGCGCGTGCAACCGATCGACAAGAGCACGGCCTCGCACATCCGCGACCTCGCATTCTCGCCCGACGGACGCTGGCTCGCCTACTGCTGCGCGGTCGCGCCCGACAACGTCGCGTCGGCTAATCCCGACACGTCGATCGTCCGCGTCGCGAGGGTCAAGTCCGGCACCGTTCGCGACGTGACCCCGGTGCTGCGCGTCGACCGTGCGCCCGCGTGGGATCCCGATGGCAACTACTTGTATTTCATCTCGTCGCGCGACTTCAACCCGGTCTACGACGCGCTACAGTTCGATCTGAGCTTTCCACAGGCGTCGCGACCATTTCTTGTCACTCTGCGCGACGACGTGCCAAACCCGTTCGTACCCAAGCCCACGCCGATCCACAAAGACGGCAAGGGCGACGACGACGACGATCGCAAGAAAGACGCGAAGCCCCAGCGGATCGACATCGACTTCGACGGCATCGCGGGGCGCATTCTCGCGTTTCCGGTCGAAGAAGGCAAATACGAGCAACTCGTGGCGGCGCGGGGCCGCGCGCTCTTCACCCAGTTTCCGCTACGCGGCATCAAGCCGCAGGGCGGGGACGACGACGACGACCTGGGCACGCTCTATGCGTACGACTTCGAGCAGCAGCGCGTGGCGCCGCTCGCCCAGGACGTCAACGACATGCGCCTGAGCATCGACCGCCGCACGCTGCTCTACGTTTCGCGCGAACGCATGCGCGCCATCGACGCGCTGGGCGATCTGCCCGACGAAGGCCCCGACGACGTGCCGAAGACGTCGGAACCCGGCCGTCGCTCGGGCTGGCTCGACTTGACGCGCGCGAGCGTCGAAGTCGAACCCACGGCGGAATGGGCGCAGATGTACCACGAGGCGTGGCGCATGCAGCAGCAGCAATTCTGGGACGAGTCGATGTCCGGCGTGAATTGGGAACTCGTACGCGACCGCTACGCGAAGCTGTTGCCGCTCGCGCGCACGCGTTCGGATCTCTCCGACATCATGTGGGAGATGCTCGGCGAACTGGGCACCTCGCACGCGTACGAGATCGGCGGCGATCACCGTCATCCCGCGCAATACCGTCGCGGATTCCTCGGCGCCGATCTCGCTTGGGACGACGAGCATGCGTTCTACCGGATCGTCAAACTCTATCGCGGCGATTCGTGGAATCGCGACATCGATTCACCGCTCGCGCAGCCGGGGCTCGCGATTCGCGAAGGCGACGGCATCGTCGCCATCGGCGGCCGCACGCTCTCGCGCGACGTCACGCCCGACGAACTGCTGGTCAACTCCGCCGATCGCGACGTCGCGCTCACGATCGCGAGCGGCAAGAAAGAACGCCGCCGGGTCGTCGTTCGCGCGCTGCGCGACGAACGGATGCTGCGCTACCGCGCGTGGGTCGAAGGCAATCGCGCGTACGTGCACGCGCAAACGCAAGGCCGAGTCGGCTACCTGCACATTCCGGACATGGGTCCGTGGGGATTCTCGGAATTCCACCGCGGCTATCTCTCGGAATTCAATCGCGACGCGCTCATCGTCGACGTGCGCTACAATCGTGGCGGCCACGTCTCGCCGCTGCTCATCGAAAAGCTCGCGCGCAAACGCGTCGGCTACGACGTGTCGCGCTATTCGCCCCCGATGCCGTATCCGCCCGAATCCGTCGGCGGCCCGATGGTCGCGCTGACGAACCAGTTCGCGGGCAGCGACGGCGACATCTTCAGTCACGTCTTCAAGCTCTACAAACTCGGGCCGCTGGTCGGCAAACGCACGTGGGGCGGCGTCATCGGCATCAATCCGTATCATCGTCTGGTCGACGGCACGGTGACCACGCAGCCGGAATTTTCGTTCTGGTTCGTCGACGTCGGCTGGAAGGTCGAGAACTACGGCACGGACCCCGATTTCGACATCGACATCGCGCCCCAGCACGACCGCACGGGCGAAGATCCGCAGATGGCCAAGGCGCTCGAGCTGATCGCCGCCGCGCGCGCGGCGACCAACGGCAAACCGCACTTCGATCCGCGGCCGCTGTTGCCGCTGCCGACCGAGCTCGTCTTCCTGATCTTCACCGCCGTCGCATTGGGGGCACATATCCTGGCCTGGTTCTG
>CAZZUZ010000298.1:0-3833 GCA_964657315.1 Vulcanimicrobiota bacterium | reverse complement strand
AGCTGCGCCGCGTACGGCACGCGCGATGCCGGTCCGTCGATCGCCGCGAGGAGATCGATGTGCGCGACGTCGCCGATCGCGATCGTGCCGCCCGCACTCACGTCCAAGCCGTCGTAGCGCGCGTGCGTATCGGCGACGTCGACGACGCTGTCGTAGAGCAGCGCCCGGCTCGCGAACGCCGAGAGCGGATACGGCCCGTACGATGCCCGCGCGGCTTCGACGCGCGTGATGACGATGGGTTTGGGCGCGAAGCCTTCGAGAAACGTCTCGATGCGCGCGTCGCCCGCGATCGGGAGGGTGCGCGAGAAGCTGAAGAGTTTGCGCGCGTCCTGCAGCGAGCCGTTCGTCACCGCGATGCCGAGGCGAAAGGACGGCGACGTCGCGTCGAACCCGTAGAGGCCCCCCTCGATGCGCGCCGCGAGCGGACCGAGGGTCGCGTGCAGCAGCGTCGTCGAGATGCCGTTGTCGTAGAAGTCGATGCGGCCGTTCATCTTGCTCGCCGCGGGCAGCAGCCCGGGAACGCTCATCGCGCCGTCGCTCACGCGCGCGCTGCCCGCTACGTGCGTATCGTGACCGAACGAATAGAAGCGGACGTCGCCGTCGTAGAGCGTACCGGCAAAAATTTGTGCCGACGACGTGTTGATGAAGTAATCGACGAAAGGCAAGATCGCGACCGCGTTCGCGCGCACGCGATGCACGGCGAAGCCGCTCGCATCGAAACGGCCCATCGCCGACATGCGCGCGGGTGCGTCGCCCGGAACGCGCGCTACGACGGTATACGCGCTGGTCGCTTTCGTATCGAACTTCGCGTGCACGCCGATCTGCGCGAGATACACGTCGCGCGAACCCGCGAGGTAACGGCCCGGATCGTGCAGTGCGAGTTTCGCGTCGTCGACGTCGATCGTCGCGAGCAGGGGCGGCGAACTATCCGGCGGCGCGCTCGCCGCGGCCGAGGGCGCCGCGGCCGGCGTCTTCGATTGGCCGACATCGAACGACCCGTCTTTGCCGCGAATGAGTTGGATGGACGGATGCTCGAGCGTGACGGCGATGAGTCCGTAGCGATGGGCGCCGCCACCGAAGATCGCCTCGTGCAGGTCGTAGCGCACGCGCAAATGCGGGACGTCGGCTACGAGGCCGGAGCCCCGCGTGACGTGGACGTCGCGCGCGTCGATCGAATCGGCGTCGATCGCGAGCTTGCCGAACGAGACGCCGGTACCGGTCGCGACGGCGATCGCCGCGGACGCCGTCGCGCGCAGCAGCGGCGCGCGCAACGCGAAAACGACTGCCACGAGCACCGCGAGCAGCACGAGGCCGATACCCAGACGCCTACGAGGCACGATCGATACAACGCTTCATATGAAGAAAGCGTCACGCCTACCGCGCGACGCCATCTTTATCGAATTCTAAGCGGCTAGAGATCGTGACGGGTCACAGATCGAGGTTCTTCGCATTACGAGCGTACGCTTGGATGAACTCCTTACGCGGCTCGACCTTGTCGCCCATGAGCGTCGTGAACATGTCGTCGGCGGCGACGATGTCTTCCAGCGCGACTTGCTTGAGGCGGCGGGTGGCTAGTTCCATCGTGGTTTCGGCGAGCTGCTCGGCGTCCATCTCGCCCAGCCCCTTGTATTGCTGGATCTGGAAGTCTTTGGGGTCGGCATCGCCGATGATGCCCTTGAGTTCGTCCTCGGTGAACGCGTACTGGTGCTTCTTGCCCTTGCGAATGCCGTACAGCGGCGGCATCGCGATGTAGACGAAACCCCGCTCGATGAGCGCACGCATCTGTTGGTAGAAAAATGTCAACAGCAGCGTGCGGATGTGCGAGCCGTCGACGTCGGCGTCGGTCATGATGATGATCTTGTGGTAGCGCAGTTTCTCGACGTCGAAGTCGGCGGCGATGCCCGTTCCGAATGCGGTGATCATCGAACGGATCTCTTCGTTCGCGAATACCTTGTCTTCGCGCGCTTTCCACACGTTGAGGATTTTGCCGCGCAGCGGCAGGATCGCTTGCGTCTTGTAATCGCGGCCCATCTTGGCCGTGCCGCCTGCCGAATCGCCCTCGACGAGAAAGATCTCCGAGACTTCCGGATTCTTGTCCGTGCAGTCGACGAGTTTGCCGGGCATGCCCATACCGTCGAGCGCGCTCTTGCGGCGCGAGAGATCGCGCGCTTTTTTCGCGGCTTCGCGCGCGCGCTGCGCCTGCATGCATTTGTCGACGATCGCTCGCGCGAATTTCGGATTCTCTTCGAAGAAGAATTCGAGACGTTCGCCGACCAGGCTGTTGACGATGGTGCGGACCTTCGCGTTGCCGAGCTTGGTCTTCGTCTGTCCTTCGAACTGCGGCTCTTCGAGTTTCACGGAGACGACCGCCGTGAGGCCTTCCATGCAGTCGTCGGTAGAGAGGTTCGCGTCGGATTCTTTGAGGACCGAACGTTTGCGCGCGTACGCGTTGACCGCGCCGCCGACCGCCGTGCGGAAGCCCAGCAGATGCATGCCGCCTTCGGTCGTGTTGATGTTGTTCGCGTAGGCGAAGATCGTCTCGTTGTAGACGTCGGACCACTGCATCGCGACTTCGACCGCCACGCGATCGCGTTCGCCGTTGGTCGAAATGATCGGATGGATCGGATCTTTCTTCTCGTTGAGGTGCTCGACGAACGAGACGATGCCGCCCTCGTAGACGTAGGTCTTCTCTTTGAGTTCTTCGCCGCGTTCGTCGACCAGCGTAATCGAGAGGCCGCGATTGAGGAACGCGAGTTCCCGCAGACGCTTCTGCAGGATGTCCCAGTGGAAATCGCCCGTTTCCATGATGGTGAGATCGGGCCAAAATTTTTGCGTGGTGCCGGTGCCGGCGACGTTCTTGCCGACGACGTGCAGCTTCTCGGTCGTGATGCCGTGAGAGAAGCTGATCTCGTATTCTTTGCCGTTACGGCGAACGCGCGTGATCATGCGCTCCGAGAGCGCGTTGACGACCGATACGCCGACGCCGTGCAGGCCGCCCGACACCTTGTAGCCGCCCTTGCCGAATTTGCCGCCGGCGTGCAGGATCGTCATCGCGACCTCGACGGCGGGCATGTTCTCGCCCGCGTGCACGTCGACCGGAATGCCGCGCCCGTTGTCTTCCACCGAGCACGAGCCGTCTTTGTACAGCACGACGCGGATGTGCGTCGCGTAACCGGCGAGCGATTCGTCCACCGAATTGTCGACGATTTCGTACACGAGTTGATGAAGGCCGCGCTCGGAGGTGTTGCCGATGTACATGCCCGGCCGCTTGCGAACGGCTTCGAGGCCTTTGAGAACCTCGATCTGTTCGCCGGTATATTCGTTCATTGGGGATCAGCTTCGACGGCGCGGTCCCGAAGGGCTTTCCCGCTCGTAGATGAGCGCGGCGATCTCGGGGCCGAGCGCGTTACGGACGACTTCCGGCGTCACGGCGTCGGGCGAAAGCCGGGTCTGCAGCAAGACGTAACTACTGGCGATCGAACGCTCCATCGTGTCCGAGAGGCGCCCGGCGGCCTTCGCACGCTCGAGCATCAGCCACCATCGGCCCAGGAGCCGGCGCCGCGAGCGCTCGTACTCCGCAACGGAGAGGCGCGGCATCTGCTCGCGCAGTTCGTGAAACGACAGCCACGGCGCGCTGAAGATCAAGCGCTCGAGTTCGACCGTGCCGCTATGCTGCTTCGCGATCGCGCAGGCCGTACACGAACGCATCGCCGAGTCGGGCGGCAACGGCGCGCCGCAGTCCGGACACGCGACGGGCGTCGCGCGGCGAGCGGCGCGGATGCGGGCGCGCACCCGTTCGAAGGCGTCGGCGAGGTCGGCCGCGGGCTCGTACG
>CAZZUZ010000297.1:0-3871 GCA_964657315.1 Vulcanimicrobiota bacterium | reverse complement strand
CGATCTTCGCGAGGATTCCGTCGACTGCGGCGACGTGGAACGGTTCGCCGTTGTGCGAAGCGCTAATCACGGCGAGTTCGCGATCGTCCAAGCCGAAGCGGTCCGCCGCACCCGACGCGACGATCTCCGCCGTGATGAACGGTTTGGCGGCCGACCGTAAGTAAACGGGCACGTCGACCTCGCCGTACGCGTACTCGATACGGCCGCGCGCGTCGGCGACGCACGCGGCCACCGAGTGGACCGATTCGACGCGCGGCCCGCGCGTCACCCGAACGATCGGCGCGCCGGAGATCAGGACGGGTTCGGCCCTTGGACGATTTGCACGAACGCGTTCGGACGGATGTATTTCGCAAACGCCGCGCGGATTTGGCCCGCGGAGAGTTTCGCGTAAATCGACGCCGCGCGATGCCGTTCGTCGAGCGGCAGACCCGCGAGCGAATCGCCGAGCAAGTCTTCGGCGACCGCATCTTCGCTCGATTCCGAGAGCGGAAGCTGGCGCAGCAGGATCGCTTTGGCTTGCTGCAGTTCCGCGGGCGTCACGTCGACGGTTTGGATGGCGTGGAGGTCGCGCTGCGCGAGCTTGCGCGCCTTCGATACGTTGGGCGGGTCGCTTCCGAACGAGAGCGTGTAGAGCGAACGCGTTTTTCCGGCGCTGAGCGTATTGCTGACGTTGTAGACGTAGCCCGCCACCTGACGCAGATCGTGATAGAGCCGCGTCGCGTAGAAGCCGCCGCCGAGTACGTGATCGCCGAGCTGCAGCGCGTAGTAATCGGCGTCGGTGCGTTTGATGTTGACCGTCTCGACGAGGGACGTCTCGTCTTGCACGCGGCTCGCATCGGGCACGACGGCGGCCATGGGTTTGTTTGGCGGTGCCGCCGGATAGTCGGTCGACGGTTTCGGCCCGGTGGCCGTCCAGCCGCCGAAATACTTGAGGATCGTCGTCTTGGCCTCGTCCGGCGTCGTGTTGCCGATGACGACGATCGTCGTCATGTCGGGGCGATAGACCGACGCGTGCTGCGTCGCGACGTCGGGAAGCGCGAGCGACGACACGCTCTTGGGCGTCGCTTCGCGTAGCTCGGGATCGTTCGCCGGATAGAGCGCGTGCTCGAGGGTGCGCTCTTTTATGTAAGCCGGGCTCTGCTCTTCGCCCGCGATCTGTTGTGCGGTCTGCTTCTGCACGATCGCGAACGCGTCGGCCGGCATGGCGGGATGCAGTTCGTTGTCGGCGAGCAGCTGTACGCCGCGATCGAAATTCGCCTTGAGCACGTGCAGAGAGAAAGACGGGCCGGCCGTTTCCTGCGCCGAGATGTCGTCGAGCGCTTTTTGGAAAGCGAGCCGGTCGAGCGTCGTCGTGCCGTACGCGAAGAGACCCTCGAGGACTTGCTCGACGCCTTCTTTGCCCGGCGGCGCCTGCAGATCGTCGTTGTGCTTGATCGAACCGGCGACGGTGATCGTGTCGCTCGCGGCTTCGGGCTGCACGATCAAACGAATGCCGTTTGGCAACATCTCGTCAGTGGGCGCGAGCGTCGAATCGGCGACGGTGACTTTCAAGAGTTTGGCTGCGGCCCAGGCCGGCAGCGTTACGGGCTTGGTCGGCTGCGACGTCGTCACTTCACCGCCGCCGAAGCCTTTTGCGGCGACGGCTTTGCCCGACGGCTTGGGCACGAGGGCGATCGTGACGGCGTTGGACGGATCGAGATACTTCTTCGCGACGCGGTTTACGTCGCCGAGCGTAACCGCGGCCACCGCCGCGACGTCATCGTCGGGCGAAGTGCGGCCTTCGTCCGCGAGCGCCTGCGACCACGTATTCGCGAGATCGCCGATGGAGTTGCGCTCGTATTGCGCGGAGGCAATTTCTTGTTTCTTCGCGGCATCGACGAGTTCGGGCGGCACGCCATTTGCGGCGTAGCTCGCGACGATGCCGCGCAAGGTCGAATCGAGCGACTTGACGTCGCCGCCGGTCGGCAACGCGCCGTAGACGAGACCGAGCCCCGCCTTCGGATACGTCGCGGCGAGCTGCGCGCCCGCGGCGAGCGCTTTGCCCTCGGCGCCGAGCGCGTAGAGATTCGCACGAGCGCTGCCGAGCACGTCGAAGAGGATTTTCGCGGCGGCGAAATCGGAGTCGCCCGATCCCGGTAAGCGGTAGCCGGTGTACGTCAGCGCATATGGAAGATCGCTATCGATCTGAAACGATTCCGCTTTGACGGGCTGTAGCGTCACGTCGGGACGCGCGGGGACGTCGCGGCGCGGGATGCCTCCATAGAGCTGCGTGACGGTCGTGAGGGTTTTCGCAGGATCGAAGTCGCCCGTGACCACGAGGATCGCGTTGTTGGGCGCGTACCACGTTTTATAAAAGGACTTGAGCAATGCGCCGGTCGTCTTGTCGAACGACTCGCGCGTGCCGAGCGCATCGTGCGAATACGGCGTGCCGGCAAAGAGGTCGGCCGTCAGGCGGCTGAACGCTTTGTAGGACGGATTGGAGAGATCTTGCGCGACCTCTTGTTCGATCGCGCCGCGTTCGGACTTCCATTCTTTGTCGCTATCGACGATGTCGCTCATGCATGCGGCATCGGCACGCAACGCGACGTCGAGATCGGCTGCCGGAATCGTTTCGTAGTATTGCGTGATGTTCTGCTGCGTATCGGCGTCGCCGTCGCCGCCGAGCTGCGCGAAGAGCGCAGAAGTCTGATCGCCCGTGATACCCGCGCAGCCGCGGAACGCCATGTGTTCCTGCGCGTGCGCCATGCCCGGGAAACCGGCCGGCGTCTCGTCCGCACCGACGAGATAGTTGTCGTACACGGTTACGACGGGCGCGAGCGGATCGTGCACGAGTACGACGCGCAACCCGTTGGGCAGCGTCGCGCGGGTCACGTCGGTCGACGCCGGTGCCGCGGTCGCGGGCGGCGGGGACTGCGCCGGTGCGGGGACGCTCGAACCCACGATCGCGCAGAGCGCGGCCGAGGCGAGTAACGAGCGGCGAGTGATGTCGGGCAACGCGAACCTCCAAAATGGCGAACCCGGAAAATGCAACGGCGCGCGTACGACTTCTTGCACGCGCGCCGAACGTTTGAGGGCCGAGGAAGCGTGGCTAGGTCGCGAGTGCGGCCTCGACGACGTGCGCTTCCTGCTCGGCAAAGACGGGATTGGACAGGTAGCGTTCGCCCGTATCGCAACCGATCGTAACGATCGTTTTGCCGGCGTTTTCGGGCCTGGCCGCGACCTGTAGCGCGACGTGGATGTTCGCGCCCGCGGAGATACCGACGAGCATCCCCTCTTCACGAGCGGCGCGGCGCGCCATCGCGATCGCATCTTCGTTCGTCACGCGCACGACTTCGCTATAGACGCTCGTATCGAGGATCTTCGGAACGAAACCCGCGCCCGTGCCCTGGATCTTGTGCGGTCCCGGCGCTCCGCCGGAGAGGACCGGCGACGCATCGGGCTCGACCGCGATCGCGACGAAGCCGGGCTTGCGCGCTTTGAGCACTTCGCCGACGCCCGTGATCGTGCCGCCGGTACCGACCGCGGCGATGAAGATGTCGACCTTGCCGTCGGTGTCGCGCCAGATTTCTTCGGCCGTCGTGCGGCGATGGATTTCCGGGTTGGCCGGGTTTTCGAACTGCTGCGGCATGAAATACTTGGCCGGATTCGAGTCGTGAATCTCTTTGGCGCGAGCGATCGCGCCCTTCATGCCTTCGGCGCCGGGCGTGAGCACGAGCTGTGCGCCGTACGCTTTGAGCAAATTGCGGCGCTCGATCGTCATCGTGTCGGGCATCGTCAGGATGATCGGATACCCTTTGGCCGCCGCGACGAACGCGAGCGCGATTCCGGTGTTGCCGCTGGTCGGTTCGATGATGACCGTATCGGGACGCAG
>CAZZUZ010000296.1:0-3879 GCA_964657315.1 Vulcanimicrobiota bacterium | reverse complement strand
CTCGTACGAGCGCTACGTCGACGTCGCCCGGACGCGCGAGCGCGCCCTTCATCTTCTCTTGCGCGCGGCGCAGCTTTTTGTCGCGGACGTAAAATCCGTCGATCTCTGCGACCAGGCGCGCGAGGGTCTCGCGATCAAGCGCCACGGGCGCTATCGAGTGCGGCGCGCTGCATGGCAAAGAGTTCCTCGATGCCCTTTTGCGCGAGACCGAGCATGGTATCGAGTTGTTCGCGCGTAAAGGGGCGCGCTTCCGCCGTCCCCTGCACTTCGACGAACGCGCCGGCGCCGGTCATCGCGACGTTCATGTCGACGTCCGCTTTGCTGTCCTCTTCGTAGGCGAGGTCGAGGTGCGCGACGCCGTCGACGAATCCGACGCTGATCGCCGCTACCTGCGAGGCCAGGGGCCAATTCGTGCTAGCCGGCGAGAACGCGCGTCCGAGCGCGAGCGAGAGCGCGACGTACGCACCCGTGATCGAGGCGGTCCGCGTCCCGCCGTCGGCCTGCAGCACGTCGCAGTCGACGACGATGCTCTTTTCGCCCATCTTCTTGAGGTCGGTCACGGCGCGTAGCGCCCGCCCGATCAGCCGCTGGATCTCGTGGGTACGGCCGCCGATCTTGCCTTTGGCCGATTCGCGCTGCGTACGCTCGTTCGTGGCGCGCGGGAGCATCGAATATTCGGCCGTCACCCAGCCGCGGCCCTGACCGCGCAACCACGGCGGCACGCGCTCCTCGATCGTCGCGGCGCAGAGCACGCGCGTATTGCCGACGGAGATGAGCGCGCTGCCCTCGGCATACTTGAGCGGATTCGTTTCGATGGTCACGGGACGCAATGCGTCGTAGGCGCGTCCGTCGAGACGCGAAGCTGTGATGGGCACGCAGCATAGTGCCGCTTCGAACCGCGCAATTCCCGGCGGCCGCAGTCGACGAGCCTCGAACCGACCAATGCCTTCATGAGCGAACCATCGGACCGTCGCGTCGTCGCGTCGAAAAAAAAGGCCGGCGGGGGCGCTCGCGCTGATCGAAGGGCCGCGGCCGGTACCGGGCCCGGGCGGTAGGCTCATTCGCGTCGCTGCGGGCGTCGCATGGCCGACGTCATGATGCGCGCGGGCATCTATCCCGCTACGACGTGGCGGGAACGGTCGCCGAACTCGGCTCGGGCGTTCGAGCTTCGCGATCGGCGACCCGGTCGCGTCGCTCACGGTGCGCGGCGACAACGCGAGCTACGTTGCCGTACCGGCGAAATACGCGCCCCCATTGCGGCCGGGCTCGATCCCGGGGATGCCGCGTCGTCGGCACGGCCTCGTAGGGCAAGGAGGAAGCCGTTCTGCGCCCTCGGCGCGCGGGCCGTCGAGTACGCGAACGAAGATTTCGTGCAACGGACGCGCGCGGCCGGCGGCGTCGCTGGCGCCTACGGGGGTTCGACGCTTTTGGCGAAACGCTCTCGGGCAAGGCGAAGGTCACGGTCGGGACCGTATCGCTTCCATTAGGTCACGCTCGGGTACAGGAAAGCGCGGAGGTGTTTTCGGAATCCGAAAGTGCTTGCCGTTTGTCCCACTTCGTCTCCGAGGAAGACCGGTGAACGATCGATACGTCCTTTTCGCTGCGACGCTTTCAGCCGCCGCACTTTGCGGCTGCGCCGGCGGCGCGACCTCCGGACCCGATCCGGCACCGGCCGCTCCTACTTCCACTGCGGTCTCGAGCGCGGCGGCGTCGCCGAGCGCCGCGAGCAGTCCGTCGCCCGGCATGTCGGCCGCGCCGACGGCTCGCGCAACCGCGTCCGCAGCGCCGACCGCATCCGCGAGCGCCTCCGCCGCCACGACGAAGCTCCAGCGCTATACGATCGACCCCAAACGCATCTTCGTTGCCGGCATTTCTTCCGGCGGCTTCGGCGCCGTGCAGATGCACGTCGCCCATTCTTCCGTTTTCAAAGGAGCGGCGATCTACGCGGGCGGCGTCTACTGGTGCGCGCAGGGTGCGACTGCGGCGCAGGCGCTCGTATCGTGCGGCGGCGAGACGGTCAGTACCGGCACCGGCAGCCGGGGCTCCGCGCTCTACGAGAGTACGCTCCCGCTTTCCGAGGCCTACCTCGACGTGCAATCTTCGCTGGGCACGATCGACGACGAATCCCATCTGAAAAATGCGCCCGTGTATCTGTGGTCCGGAACGAACGACGAAGTGGTCAATCCCAAAGAAATGGCCGACCTCGACACCGAGTATCTGCATTACGGCGCGAACGTGAAATTCGACAGCACGTATCCCGCCGATCACGGTTGGGAATCTCCCGACGGCGAACTCCCGTGCGGGATGCTCGGCACCCCGTACATGCTCGCGTGTCAGAACCTCGCCGGTGGCGGAACCTACGATTCGGTGCAGACGTGGCTGCACATGTTCCTGGGCTCGCTGCAGCCGCGTAACGGCGGCGCGCTCGGTGGCACTCTCTTGTCATTCGACCAGACGGAGTTCGGCGCCGACGCGACCAAACTTTCGATGGCAAATACTGGTTCCGTCTTCGTTCCCAAAGACTGCGCGCAGGGCAAGATCTGCGGCTTCATCCTCGCCGAACACGGCTGTCTGCAGTATGCGGGCCTCGTCGGAAGCAAATGGGTGGACGAAGCGGGCATCGACGAATGGGCCGACACGAACGACCTCGTCGTGCTCTATCCCGATACCGTCGCGGAGCCGGCGGGCTCCGCCGTCGCGCTCAACCCCAACGGCTGCTTCGACTGGTGGGGCTATTCCAACGGCGAAGACGTCAACTACGCGCTCAAAACCGGTGCGCAGATGACGGTCTTGTATTCGATGGTGCGGCGCGTTACGGGCGTCGGCCCATAACGCTTTACGGCCTGCAGACGGCTCCTACTCGACGGTCACGGTCTTCGCGAGGTTGCGCGGCTGATCGACGTCTTTGCCGTCGATGTCCGCGATGTGGTACGCGAGCAGTTGGAGCGGCACGACGTTGACGATCGGCGAGAGTAGTTCGTCGACTTTCGGAACCCAGATGATGTGATCGGCGAGCGCGGCGGCTTCGTGGTCGCCTTGGTTGGCGATGATGACCGTAATTGCTTCGCGCGCTTTGGCTTCGGCCATGTTCGAGAGCATCTTCTCACGCACGCGGCCGTCGGTTACGATGCCGATGACGGGGACCTTGCTGTCGAGCAGCGCGATCGGGCCGTGCTTCATTTCACCCGCGGCGTAGCCCTCGGCGTGGATGTACGAGATCTCTTTGAGTTTGAGCGCGCCCTCGAGCGCGGTCGGCACGTTGACGTAGCGGCCGACGAAGAGGACGCTGCGCGCCTTGCGCAGTTTTTTCGCGACCTTGCGGATGTCTTCGCTCTGATTGAGGCAGAGGTCGATCGCGGCCGGCAGCAGCTTCGTAGCCTCGCCGATTTCGCGCAGCCGTTCGATCGGCGCGCTCTCGCGCACTCGCGCGAGGTAGAGCGCGAAGAGCACCATCGCGATCGCCTGCGATACGTAGGTCTTCGTCGCTGCGACGCCGATCTCGGGACCGCCGCGCGTGTAGAGCACGCCCTTGGCGAGCCGCGTGAGGTGCGAGCCCAGCACGTTGCAGATGCCGAGCACGGGCGACCCCGCCGCGAGCGCGATCTTCACCGCTTCGATCGTGTCGGCGGTCTCGCCCGACTGCGACATCGCGATCGTGAGCGTGCGCGGGTCGAGCGTGCGATCGCCGTAGCGGAATTCGCTTGCGAGTTCCATCTCCACGGGCAGCTTGCAGAGCGAACGCAACAAATACATGCCGACCATGCCCGCGTGAAACGCCGTACCGCAGCCGGTGATCGAAATCTTCGTGATCGCGCGCAAAAACTGTTCGTCGATCTTGAGTTCGGCCGCGAGCTGCGAATCGCCGACTTCGTCGATCCG
>CAZZUZ010000295.1:0-3889 GCA_964657315.1 Vulcanimicrobiota bacterium | reverse complement strand
ATACCGCGGGTGCGGTCTCCGTGCTCTTCGACCTCGCGGGCGAGACGAAGGCGGTCGTCGCCGGCGGCGGCGCGAGCCGCGCCGCGGCGTTCGCGCACGCCGCGCTTGCGGTGCTCGGTCTTTCGCCGAACGAACGTTCGCACGAGAAGCCAGCGGTCCGCGACGCGCTCGGCATGCCGTTCGTCGCACGGCTGCGCGAGAAGCTTGGCGACTTGTTGCCATTGGCCGACGGCACGCTCGCGGCGAGCGCGATCGAACTCGTCATCGCGGCCCGAAAAGAAGCTCGCGGCAACAAAGACTTCGCGCGCGCGGACCATCTGCGCGTCGCGCTCAGCGAAGCCGGCGTCACGCTCGCCGATTCGAAAGAGGGAACGACGTGGACCGTAAACGCTTAGGTTCGGGTCGGCCGCCGCAGCGCAAGGAAGCGATCGATCTCGACGACGTCGTCTACGGCGTGCACGCCGTGGAAGAAGCGATCGTCGCGGGCGAGCCATTGCGTCGCATCCATATCGGCGACGAACGCAAACGCGATCCCACGCTCGCCAAACTCGTCGACAACGCGAAAGCGGCGGGGCTCTCCGTACGGTTCGAAAGCCGTTCGTTCTTCGCGCAGTTTCCGTACCGCGCGCATCAGAGCGTCGTCGCGTTCGGGATGCCGTTCGATTACGTCACCCTCGAAGAGGCGATCGCGCTTCGCAAACGCGGCGAGGGGCTCTTCGTCGTCCTCGACCACATTACGGATCCCCACAACGCGGGCGCGATCATTCGCTCGGCGGAATGCGCCGGCGCGACGGCCGTCATCCTTCCCGAACGCCGTGCGGCGGGCGTGAACGCCACGGTACGCAAATCCGCCGCCGGCGCGACCGCGCACGTGCCGATCGCACGCGTCGCGAACGTCGCGGGTGCGCTTCGCACGCTCAAGAAGGCGGGCGTGTGGGTCGCGGGTGCCGCGGCCGACGAGAAGGCGCTGGTATACACCGAAGCCGACCTGCACGACGATGTCGCGATCGTCATCGGCGCCGAAGGCGACGGCATCTCGCAAGTCGTGCGCAAAGAATGCGACTTTCTCGTTGCGATCCCGCTCTTCGGTAAACTCGATTCGCTCAACGCTTCGGTTGCGGCCGGGGTGCTGCTCTTCGAAGCGCGGCGTCAGCGCTTGAAGCGGTCGAAGTGAGCGTCGGGCGAAGGCTCGCGGCGCTCGCACTCGCCGCCGCCGTCATCGGCTGGAGCGGCGTGCGTGTCTCGCACGGTGCCCGCGCTGCCGATACGACCTTCGAGATCGGTGTCGACGAGCCGCTCTCGGGTATCGATGGTGCCGACGGCGTCCCGTCGCGTAACGCCGTCCAACTGGCGATCGATCAGGAAAACGCGCGCGGCTTTCCCGGCGGCTATACGGCGGTCATCGACGACCTCGACGACACGGTGCAAGGCAAACACGACCCCGCCCAGGGTGCGCTCAACATCAAGCAGTTCGTTGCCGACCCGCGCGTCCTCGCGATGATCGGTCCGCTCAATTCCAACGTCGCGAAAGTGCAGATCCCGGTCTCGAACGCGACGTCGCTCGCGATGATCTCGAACGGCGCGACGTCGATCGATCTCACGCAAGGTGCGCCCGCGCGCGCGCTGCGGGGCGCGAATCCGGGAACGATCGCCTTCTTTCGGATCTGCGCTTCGGACGATCGGCAGGGCGGGCTCGTGGCCGGCTTCGCCGTGCGGCACGGCTGGAGACGCATTTTTGTCATCGACGACAACGAGTCGTATGGACGCGACGTCGCGGACGCGTTTTCGGCCGCGTTCGTGCGCGACCGTGGCACGCTGATCGGCCGCGAACACGTGCTGCCCATGCAGTTCGATTTCAAGCCGCTGCTCACGAAGGTCGCCGCTCTGCATCCGCAGGCCGTTTTCTTCGGCGGCGTGACGAGTACGGGCGGCGGTCTAGTGCGCAAGCAGATGCGCGATGTCGGCCTCGGAAACATTCCCTATCTCGGAGGCGACGGCATCGATAGCCCGCAGTTCACCAACCTCGCGGGCGCCGCGGCCGACGGCACGTTCTACTCGATCGGTTCGCCGGAGATCACGCGGCTGCCCGGCGCGCGGCCGTTCGTCGAAGCATTTCGGAAGCGTTATCACGCCACGCCGGATTCGTACGCCACCGGAGCGTACGCGGGCGCTCGCGTCGCGCTCGAAGCCATTCGCGCACTGCTCGCCGCTCATCCCGGCAGCGCTCCGTCGCGCGAGGCCGTGCGAGCCGCGATCGCTGCGACCCGCGACGTGCAAACGCCGATCGGCACGATCGCTTTCGATCGCAACGGCGATCTGCTCGACCCGCGGATGAGCATGTACGCGATCGTCGGCGGCCGATCGCGCTTCGTCTCGCAGACCGGCGTTCGTTGACCCTCGCGGCTCAGGCCGCGCACACCGCATTTCTTCGGCAGCGTTTGGTGGCGTAAAGCGCGGTATCGGCCGCATGATAGAGCGACCGCGTGTCGTCGCCGTCGGCCGGAAAGACGGCGAGGCCGATGCTGGCCGTCAGCGCAATCTCGTCGTGCGACGGCGCGACGGAGAACGGCGTCGACGCGACCGCGAGCCGCAAGCGTTAGGCGAAGGCGAACGCTCGCGCGCGTCCGGTCTCTGGCAGGACGATCGCGAACTCCTCGCCGCCGACGCGGGCGAGCGTTTCGTTCTCACGGCCCGATCGACAGCCACGGCGCCGTAGTCACGGATGTCTGGCCGGGGAGGACGCAAACGGAGAGCGTCGCGTCGGCATCGGCGAGCACGATCGTCGCTGCAGAAGACCCGGACGTACCATTGGTCGGATTGCGCCGGGGCCGCTGCCGGCCAGGGCGCGCCGAACGTCATGGCGCACGCGGCGATCGCCGGCAGCAAAACGGCCACCGCGATGAACGCAGACCATGCCGCCCGACCGCCGCCGCGCAGGTGGAAGGGGCGAAGGGGTCGCGGACGTCGACGCCGTCCATCATCGGATTCGCCTATCGGTTTCGGGCCTTGCCGGGTCCGGATGCGGGCTCGAAAGTGCGATCGGCGCCGCTAGGCCGCTCTGCCGGGCGGGGAAATACTTCGGGTTACGAGTCCGCGTTTTCATCTTGACCTAGTTGCAGGACCCTCCTATACTAGGGCGGATGCGAACGGCTTAGACGGGCTACGGCCCGCGTTTCGCTCGCATCGGATCTCAAGGAGAACGTGCATGGCGCTTGCGACGAGCGCGGACGGAGTGCTCGATTACCACGAGCGGGCCGACGAAGACCTCGTTTCCGCCGCGAAGGGCGGAGATAATCTGGCGATGGAGTTCTTGTTAAACAAGTACAAGAATTTCGTGCGAATCAAAGCCAAGAGCTACTTCCTCATCGGAGCCGATCGGGAAGATATCATTCAAGAAGGCATGATCGGGCTGTACAAAGCGGTCCGCGACTTCAAAGCCGACAAGCTCTCGAGCTTTCGTGCGTTTGCGGAACTCTGTATCACGCGCCAGATCATTACCGCGATCAAGACGGCCACCCGTCAGAAGCACATCCCGCTCAATCAATACATCTCGCTGAACAAGCCGATCTATGACGAGGATAGCGAGCGTACCCTCCTGGACGTCATGGCCTCGCAGAAGACTTCGGATCCCGAAGAACTCGTGATCAACCAGGAAGTCTCCGAGGACATCAAAGAGCGCATCCAAGAGAACCTCTCGGATCTCGAATCGCAGGTCTTGCTCTCGTATCTCGAAGGTAAGAGCTATCAGGAGATGGCGCGCGACCTCAACCGTCATGTCAAATCGATCGATAACGCGTTGCAACGCGTCAAGCGTAAGATCGAGAAGAATCTCGCGGAGATCGAACTGCCGTAATCGGCACAGACGACCCCAGTGGACGAAGAGCGGCGC
>CAZZUZ010000294.1:0-3894 GCA_964657315.1 Vulcanimicrobiota bacterium | reverse complement strand
CTCATAGTCGCCCTTGCCGGCATAAGCTGCGACGCGCGCGTCGATATCCGCGTTCGCGCAGCGCGAACATCGCCGCACGCAGCATCAACGTTCCGAGGCCGCGACCCTTACCGCGTTCCGCAACGCCGATCGGTCCGACGGTCCCGAGGTCGCTTTCACCGCGATACGGCCGCAGCCAGCGATAATCGAAAATTCGCGCGTCGTAAGCCGCGAATCCGACGAAGCCGTGCGCGTCTCGCGCATAGATCACGCCGCCGCGCGCGGTCTCGCTCGACATCACCTCGCCGAACGTATCGTCGACCCACGCGAGCAAGTCGTCCGGCGCGTGGTTCTCGCGCTGAATCGTGATTCCGGTTTTGTCGAGCGCTTCGATCTCGTGATGGATGTCGGTCGGATTGAATCGCGGATTGCCGAGATGCGCGATCATCGTGAGCGACTCACCGCTCCCTGCGTGCGCGGCGTCGGCCGGACTCGTCTCGCTCACGAGCGGCGCGGATGCACGACGACGGCCGGTTCGCCCGCCGCGCGCTCCTCGATCCATCCGACGACCGCAGCGCCCGGCCATGCGTCGACGGCCTTCTGCGCGTCCGAGAGCGGCACCACGAGCGTGTAGCCGACGCCCATATTGAACGTCCGGTGCGCCTCGTCGCTCGTGAGCTTTCCGCGCCGCACGAGTTCCTCGAAGATCGGTGGGACGGTCCAGCGCGCGGCTTCGAAGATCGCCTTGCACGTCGCAGGCAGCGTACGCGGCACGTTCTCGAGCAAACCGCCGCCCGTGACGTGCGCCATCGTCTTCACGCGCGCGACGGATTGTATCGCGCGCACCGCTTCGAGATACGACGGATGGCCCGCGAGCAGCGCGTCGAGATACGTCGTGCCGGCAAATGGCACATTCCACTCATCCTGCGAAATCAATTTACGCGCGAGCGAATAGCCGTTGGTGTGCAGGCCGATCGACGGCAGCCCGACGATCGCATCGCCCGGCTCGACGCTTGCGGGATCGGGCACGCTCGCGACGTCGACGATCCCGACGATCGTGCCCGCGAGATCGAAATGTCCCGGCTGATAGAGCCCCGGCATCTCCGCGGTTTCGCCGCCGAGCAGGGCGCAACCGTGCGCCCGACACGCCCGCTGCACGCCCGAAACGATCGATCCGGCGACGTCGGGGTCGAGCTTTCCAACGGCCAGATAATCGAGGAAAAACAGCGGCGACGCATTGACGACGAGGATGTCGTTGACGCAGTGGTTGACCAAGTCCGCGCCGACCGTGTCGTAGCGCCCCGAGTCCGAGGCCAGCAAGATCTTGGTTCCGACCCCGTCCGCCGACCCCACGAGCGCCTTGGACCCGTCGCCGGGCAGTCGGAAGAGGCCGCTGAAGCCGCCGATGGCGCCGAGCTGATCGGGGTGCCGCCACGCTTGGGTCAGCGCCTTGTATCGATCGACCGCTGCGTTCCCGGCTGCGATATCCACCCCGGCAAGCGCGTAGGCATCCCGCAGGGCGGGCTCCGCGGATTGCAAAACTTCGTGCGAATTATCCATCCGGCAACCGCCGTTCAACCCGCCGAAAGGTTCTCATGCAAGTTCACGTCCGTTCGGGTGCGCCAAGCGCGCTCGGCGCAGCCGCCCTCGTCGTCCCGGTCTTCGCCGACGCAAACCTCGACGGCGTCGCCGAAACGGTCGACGCGGAGCTGAACGGTGCGATCGCGGAACTCTTCGCTTCTAAGGAAATCGGCGGCGGCGCGAACGAAGTCGCCCTCATCCACGCCTCCGCGCAGCCCTACAAGCGCGTCCTCGTCGTCGGCCTGGGCAAACGCGAGAAGTTCAAGGTCAACGCGCTCGCGCAATATGCCGGCACCGCGGTCCGTTATCTCGGCAAACGCAACGTGCGCGCGTTTACCTTCGCGCTGCCCCTCGAAGCCGCGCATCACACGCACGACGCCGCGGCGTTTCTCGTCGAAGGCGCGATCACGGGCACGATCGACAGCACGACCTACCGCACCGAGCCCGAAAAAGTCATCACGCTCGAAGACGTAACGCTCGCCTCGACTGCGGGTTCGCACGAATTCGAGACCTCCGCGCTCGAGTCGGGCGCGCAGCGCGGGCAGATCCTCGGCGACGCGGTGAACGTCACGCGTACGCTCGCGCTCACGCCCGCCAACGACATGACGCCGACCCACATGGCAAGCGCTGCCGAAGAGATCGCGAAAAAGTACGGTCTCGAATTCCACGCGCTCGACGAGGCCCAGATGGCCGAGAAAAAGATGGGCTCGATTCTCGGCGTCTCGCGCGGCAGCGACGAGCCCGCCAAGATGATCGTGCTCGAGTATGCGGGCGATCCGTCTTCGAAAGAAAAGCTCGCGCTCGTCGGCAAGGGCCTCACCTTCGATAGCGGCGGTATCTCGATCAAACCCGCCGAGAACATGCACGAGATGAAATACGACATGTGCGGCGGCGCCGGCGTCATCGGCGCGATGGCCGCGATCGCGCAGCTCAAGCCGAAGATCAACGTCATCGGCGTCGTGCCTTCTAGCGAGAATTTGCCCGGACCCAAAGCGATGAAGCCCGGCGACATCCTCACTGCGATGAACGGCAAGACGATCGAAGTCATCAACACCGATGCCGAAGGCCGCCTCATCCTCGCCGACGCGCTCTGTTACGCCCGCGAACTCGGCGCGACGAAAATCGTCGACGCCGCGACGCTCACCGGCGCGATGGTCGTCACGCTGGGCCACTCGGCCGCCGGCGCGATCGGCAACGACGAGCATTTACGCGACCACTTCATCGCCCTTTCCAAGAACACGACCGAGCGTTTCTGGCCGCTACCGCTCTACGACGAGTTCTCGTCAACGGTCAAAAGCGAGATCGCGGACCTTCGCAACTCGACGGGCCGACCGGCGGGTAGCCTGACCGCAGCGGCGTTCCTCAAAGCGTTCGTCGGCGACGTACCGTGGCTACACCTCGATATCGCCGGCACCGCATATACGGATGCGGAAACGCCGTATCTCGCAAAGGGACCGACGGGCACGCCCGTACGCGCGTTCGTCGCGCTTGCCGAAGACGCCGCAAAACCGTTCGCGGTGCGCAACGGTAATGGAGCAGCAGTCGCCCACTAGGGAGTACTACCCGGTTGCAAAAGAGCGCCGAGATGCCGGCGCCTCTTTTTTCTGTCATCGCTTCGGCCGGCCGGAATGACGGGAGCGGCCGAGGCTCGTATTTGCGCAGCATGGACGCACTCGATCCGGCCGAGCAAAAGGTCTTCGAAGCCGACGACGGGGCGTTCTAGCCGGATGCACACGAACGATGTCTTCGCCTGGTTCGACCTCCCCGACGGACGGGGACGCTTCGGCGGAGCGGTGCGCGGTAGCGACGAGCGCGGTCACGAAACGTTCGGCGTCGAAGTCGACGCGGAGCCGTTCTACGGCGAAATCGTCAAAATTTTCTCGGGCAACGCGATGCATCTGCAAGTAACGTCCTTCGGATACCGCAATCGCGACGATGTCGGGCCGAGCGTCGCCAATCTCCGGCAGGCTTTCACCGTCGACGAAGCGCGCCGCATCGAGAACGTCGTTCGCGAACTCGTGGTCTACGTCGACGGCTTCGACCCCGAGATCAAACCGACGCCGCTCAACATTTTCGAAGACGAGATATTCACGGGCGACGTCGTCTTCGCGAGCGGCTGGATTCTCATCGAAACGTGAACGATTCGACCGCGACCGCCGCGCCGTTCGCCGAAGCGCTCGCACGCATACGCAGCGCACCGTCGCTCGACGCGCTCGTCGAAATCGCAGCCGAGTTTCCGGTCACCGCAAACGGCAGAGACGGCGCGCTCTACAGCGGCGTCGTCGGCGACGTCCGCACCAGCGCGCTGGTACGGGAGCTTCGCGATCATTCGTC
>CAZZUZ010000293.1:0-3932 GCA_964657315.1 Vulcanimicrobiota bacterium | reverse complement strand
CGTGGTGCCGCCCATGTCGAATGACAAGATGTTGTTCTCGCCGCAAGCCGCGCCCGCGGCGGCCGCGGCGATGACGCCCGCAGCCGGACCGCTCTCGACGAGCGCTGCCGGGAAGCGTGCGATCGCATCGAGTGCGGCGGTCGTCCCGCCGGACTGCATCACCGAAACCGGGGCGGTCACGCCGAGTTCGCGCGCTCCGGCCGCGATGCGCGCGAGATAGCCGCCGACCACGGGCACGAGTGCGGCGTTGACGATCGCGGTCGAGAAACGCTCGTATTCGCGTTCTTCGCGCACGATTTCCGACGACGAAGTCACGGCCACGCCGGGTAGTTTGCGCGCGATCGCGTCCGCCAGTATGCGCTCGTGCGCGTCGTTGCGGTGGCTGTTGAGGAAGCCGATCGCGACGGTCGCGAGGCCGCGCTCGCGAATCGCCTCGATCGCGCCGCGAACGTGCTCGGCGGCGAGCGGGACGAGGACCGTTCCGTCGTAGGCGATGCGTTCGCGTACCGCGATGCGGTCGTCTCGAACGGCGAGCGGCTTCGGACGGCGGACGTGCAGATCGTAGACGGCGCTGCGATTCTGCCGCCCGATCTCGACGAGATCGCGAAACCCGTGCGTCGTCAGAAAGCCGACGCGCGGCAGTTCGAGATGGATCTGGCCGAGCAAGGCGTTGGTCGCGATCGTGCTCGCATGGCCGATGTGTGCGATCGCGTCCGGCGAAACGTCTTTCACGAAAGCGGCGAGCGCGTCGAGCAGGCCGCGCTCCGGCGCGCGCGGCGTCGACGGGACTTTGACGCGCGCGACGTCGCCGCGATCAGAGATCGCGACGAGATCGGTGAACGTTCCGCCGACGTCGATCCCGACACGCCATCGCATTCGGGTGGCTTCGGCGGCGTGGCGCGCGGCCCCGCGGCTCTCGGCCTGTCGAGTGCCCGCGTTCGCCCCCGATGCCGCCTCGGCGAAAGCGGGGCAAGATTTGGCTACCCCAGCGGAATGGGGGGCGTCTTTAGCGACGAGGCGCTCTGGGGCGAGTGCGAGGGCAGCGGAGCGACGCTCTATCGCTAAGAAAGCATGCCGCGCCGTTCCCAGTCGCCGCTTCGCAAACGCAGCGCCGTCGCAACGTTGCGATAGATCCAGCCGGCGCCGAAGCCGATCGGAAACGCCCATAGGCCGAGATGGAGCACGAGCACGCATCCGGCGAGCACCGCGGACGACACGAGCATCGTGACGATGCCCATGCGCATGACCCACGGCGTATCGCCCGATGCGCGAATCGGCGAGACGTTGGCCATTGCGAGCCCTTTGAGCGGTAGCGTCATGCCGACGTGGAGCGCGAGCGGACCGTACGCGAGCGTCGCGAGCGCCGGGCTGAACGTGAAGAGTGCCGAGAGTGGCCAGCCGAGTGCGACGACCGCGGCCGCGCCGATCCCCGAGATGCGCAGCGCGATCGCGCGCGCCTTGCGCAGGAACTCGCGCGCGCCGGGATAGTCGCCCGCACCGATGCGCTGACCGATGATGGTCTGGAACGCGTCGCCGAGCGAGCCCGGAATCACCCACGTCACGTCGGTCGTGATCAAGAGGGCGCGCAGTGCCGCGATCGTGCGCGCGCCCTCGGGCGCGAGCAGCGCGACGGCGATCGGATCGGAGACCAACTGCAGGCAGAGGAACACGAAGTCGGGCAGGCCGAGCGCGGCCGTCTTGCGGACGAGGTTTCCTTCGATGCGCGGCGATGCGAAGATCTGTAGGTCGCGCCGCTTCGCGGTCTCGCGAGCGGCGTACGCGCACGCGATGCATTCGGCGATGCACGACGAGAGTGCGGCACCCGCGAGCCCGAGCGGGCGGTGCGTGAGAAAGCCTAGCGCGAGCACGCCGAGCAGGGGCAGATGCACGAGGTTCACGACGACGAGCGTGCGCAGCGAAATCTTGGTATCGCCCGCGGTCGCGAAGCCGGCGAGCATCTGGCCCGTGACGACCATCGGTACGACGCAGAACATGCGGATCGCGAGGTAGTTCCGCGCGCCTTCGATGGGTACGTGCGGTGGCAGCATGAGACCCATGAGCGGCCGCGCGCCGAAGACGAACGCGACGAAGAGGCCGGACGCGATCGCGAGCGGGATGACGATCGAGGAGCGGACGATCGTGCCGAAACGGGCGCCGTCGCCCGAGCCTATTGCCTGTGCTCCGAGAATGCGCGTGCCGCTGGTGAATCCGTAAAGTCCGATCGCGAAGACCAAGAAGACGGACATCGCGGTCGTGATCTGCGCGAGGGCGTCGGTGCCGAGGGTGCCGATCGCGATCGTATCCACGATGCCCAAGAATTGATCGCCGAGAAATGCGAAGGCCGCGGGCAGCGCGATCCGCCGGATCGCGAGCCCGGCATCGCGATGTTCGAGTGCGGGGATCTCCGAAACGATGGCCGCTACGCGTCCAGGACGGCGCGCACGATCGACGTGGCGTCGACGCCGAAATACGCGCGAAGCGCGGCGCGCGTGTCGCTCATGCCGAAGCCGTCGGTGCCGAGCGCGGTGAACGTCCGGCCTGCGGGAATCCATGGCCGGATCAGATCGGCGACGGCGGAGACGTAATCGGAAGCCGCGACGATCGGGCCGCGCGTGGTCTCGAGACTGGTCGCGACGTGCGGGCGTTCGATCGGCTCTGCGGAATCGGTGCGGCGCTCGCGTTCGTAGCGCAGGCCGTCCGAGCGCAGCTGGGTCCAGCTCGTGACGCTCCAGACGTTGACCTTGCGGCCGTGGTCGCGTTCGAGGATTTCGGCGGCGGTCAGCGCCTCGCGCAGGATCGGACCGCTCGCCAAGAGCTGCACGGCCGCGTCGCCGCCCGCGTGACGCACGCAATACATCCCGCGAACGATGCCGTCCTCGGCGCCGGCGGGCAGCGCCGGCTGCAGGCCGTTCTCGTTGTTGACGGTCAAGTAGTAAAACGTTTCCTCGCGCGCGTCGAGCATACGCGCGATCCCGTCGCGCACGATGACCGCTACTTCGTAGCCGAAACACGGATCGTACGCGCGGCACGTCGGAATAGTCGAGGCGATGAGGTGGCTCGTGCCGTCTTGATGCTGCAAGCCCTCGCCCGAGAGCGTCGTACGGCCCGCCGTCGCGCCGACGAGGAAGCCGCGCGCGCGCGAATCGGCCGCGGCCCACACGAGGTCGCCGACGCGCTGGAAGCCGAACATCGAGTAGTAGATATAGAACGGCAGCATCGGCACGCCGCTCGTACTGTAGCTCGTGGCCGCGGCGATCCAGGACGCGAGCGCGCCCGCTTCGCTGATGCCTTCTTCGAGGATCTGACCGTCCGTCGCTTCTTTGTAGTAGAGCAATTGGTCGCGGTCTTCGGGATCGTAGAGTTGTCCGAGCGGCGAATAGATGCCGACTTGGCGAAACAGCGCCTCCATTCCGAAGGTGCGCGCTTCGTCGGCGACGATCGGCACGACGCGTTTGCCGATGCTTTGGTCCCGTAGCAATCGCGTGAGAATCGCGACGAAGGCCATCGTCGTCGAGATCGTGCGGTCGCCGCCGCCCGCGAGCGTCCCGGAAAACGCCGCGTCGGAGAGTGCGGCGAGCGCGGGCGCCGCACCGGAACGTGCGGGCAGCGCGCCGCCCAGCGACGCGCGCCGCTCGCGCAGGTACGCGATCTCGGGCGACGCGTCGTCCGGCCGGAAGAAGCGCAGGGCGCGCACGTCTTCGTCGCGCAGCGGCAGGTCGAAGCGGTCGCGAAACGTCACGAGCGCGTCGTCGTCGAGTTTCTTTTGCTGGTGCGCGGTCATCTTACCCTGACCCCACTGCCCCATGCCGAAGCCTTTTTTCGTCTGCGCGAGGATGACGGTCGGCTTACCGTCGCCCGCCACGGCGGACGCGTAGGCCGCATAGATCTTCTGTGGATCGTGGCCGCCGCGCGTGAGCGCGTCGAGTCGCTCG
>CAZZUZ010000292.1:0-3982 GCA_964657315.1 Vulcanimicrobiota bacterium | reverse complement strand
AGCGCCGCGGGACCGAACGCGAGCTGCGGCTGTGACGCGTCGGCCGGAACGGCGTCGCCGGTCTGCGCCGGCGGCGCATCGATCGCGGTTACGCGATACGTGCCGGTAAAGTTCGTCGAAAGTTGATAGCCGTCGCCCGGTTCGAGCGAGAGCACGTGCACGCCCGGTACGTCTTTGCGATTGCCGTACGCGCTCGTGAGCAGCCCGGCGCCACCTTGCGGCGGCCACTCGTTGAACGTCGTGAGCGGCACGCGCTGGTTATCGTAGGTCACGGTGCCCGAAAAACTCGCGCGTTCGAACCGCACCGACCGGTCGCGATGAACGGCGAGCACGATTCGCTTCGACGGCGATCGCTGTAGCACGCCGGAGCGCACGACGAGGTTGAGCGGCTGATTGGTCGCGCCGATATCGAAGTAGTCGGCATTGACGCCGGCGATCGCGCCCGTACGTTTCGCCATCGACGACAGCGTTTCGCCCCGCGAGATCAGGCGATCGTGCGCGACGACGCTGTCGATGCGCACGGTCGGTTCGTGCGGATCGATCGCCACGACCGTAATCGCGAGCGGGCCGTCGACCGTCACGAGATGATAGGTCGCGCGCCGCACCCCGGGAGCGACGAACTCTTCTTCTCGCGACTGCGAGAGAATTTTCGGAAACGGCGCGGCCGGTGCGAGCGCGACCGGAAGCGGAACGATCACGGGGTCGGGCGCTCTTCGGGCAGCGGCGTCGTCGCCGTGGTGGGCGTGACGATCGACGGCTGCGGCGCGCTGCTATAAAGGAAGAGCGCGTCCGAGATCCAGCGCTCGGCGCTGAAGTCGGAAACGACGTTGCGCACGGACACGTTCGCGTCGCCGGGCGTGCGCGCGACGAGCGTAACCGAGCCGCCGCTATCGAGTGCCATGGCGTCCTGCGATCCGTAGCGCTCGAGCAGTTCCGTGAATTCGGGGCGCGTCATGCCGACGGAGCGTTCGGGATGCCGGCCGTCGACGGCGATGAGATCGAGCCGCGCGTCCTTGGTCTGCGCGAGTGCGACGACGGGCCAGCGGTAATCGCGTTCGTCGGGAGCTGGTGCGTGCGGATCTTCGTACGGCTCGCCGTCTTTGACAAGAAGTGGTCCCCCGCCGATCGCCATCACCGCACCGCGCAGCGGCGGGTCGGTCGCGTAGGTCAATCGGACCTTCTCGCCGATCGCGGGTGCGGGGATCTTCGCGAGCCGTCCGATCGCGATGCCGAAGCGCACGGGAATACTCTCGATCCCTTTGACGACGTCGGTCACGCGGTACGTGTCGCCCGAGATTTTGTCGAGCGCGACGAACGTCGCGTCGCCCGGGCGCAGCTGCGCGCCGTAACGCGGCGTGATCACCGAAACGTAGCCCGGCGGCCAGTCGTTGAATTCGCTGACGCGTTCGCGGCCGCTCTTGGTGACGAGCGCGCCCGACAGGTGGAACTCGCCGAACGTCGCGTGTTTGTTCGCGTCGATCGTGACCACGGCGCGATCGGCCGGTCCGCGGATGAGCTCGCCATTGCTCACGAGCATGCCCTGCGGCTGGTACGTGCGCCCGATATCGAAGTAGTCGCCGTTGACGCCCGCGACCGCGTGCGTGCGCACGCCCATCGCCGAGGTGCGCTCGCCGCTCGAGATCACGTGGTCTTCGGCGATCGCCGTATCGAAGCGTAACGTCTTCTCGGTCGGATCGGCCGAGAGCACGCTGATCGCGAGCGGCCCGTGATCGCCCAGCAAATGGTATTGTCCGAGAACGAGTCCGGGCGCGATCGCCGCGAGTTCGACCGGTCCGCGCAGTTTCGGCTCACTCGCGATCTGGGCCGTCAGCAGGCCGAGGCTGCGTAAGTCGTTCGTGCCCTGCGCGAGCCAACGGTAATGCGATCGCAGATCGTGGACTTCGCCGACGGCGCGGAACTGCACGTTGTCGAGAAAACCCTCGACGTCGCTCGTGCCGATGCCGTCACCGACCGCGACGAGTTTGCCGTGCACGCCGTGGAGTGCGTGCTGCGCGACCGAGAGCGTCACGTCGTCGAGGCGCGCGGTCGCGTGAAATTTCGGACCGTCGCCGACTTCGAGTTCGCGCAGCATCCCGCTTACCGGATGCACGTCGGCCCCCGCATCGACGAAGCTTGCAAACGGCTGCAGCGGCAGCTCCGCCGCCGACCACGTCTGATAGGGGGTGTCGTCTTCCCGATATACCTTGCCCACGATCGGATACGTCTTGCCCCGCGCTTCGAGCGCGAGCGAGCCGTCGAAGAGCGCATGCGACGCCGCGATGTCGAGCGTGCCTTCGATCGCATCCGCATCGAGCAGTGCCGTGCCGTTCACGGGGCCGACGGCGAGCGTACCGTGTACGATCGAAATCGATGCGGCGTTCGGCGCCGCGCCCGAAGCGAACGCGTCGCGCACGCGCGCACGATCGGCATCGCGATACGCCGCGGGATCGAAACGCACGACCGGCTGCGTGAGCGCGACGCGATACTTCGGGGCCGCACCCGATACGCGCACCTCGGGCGCGGAGAAGGCGAACGCACCGTCCGGCGTGGATGCGCGCACTTGCGAGAGCACGTAGGCGTCGCCGTCGTGATCGAGCCGAGCGATGTCGAGCGAGTCGAGACCCGTGATCTGCCGCGCGTTACGCAGAAAGATCGCGCGTTCGATCGGTTCGCGGACGACGTATCCGGCGATCGCGGCCGCGAGTGCGGCGATCGCGACCGCGATGATGATGGTGTTGCGTGGAAGCGAGGACATACCTAGAGCGGGGATTCTCCCCGGCGTCGCTCGCAATACCTTCGGAATGCTCCGCCTGCCGATCGTTCTCGCCGTCCTCACGCTCGCATTCGCGCCGCTGCCGCAGATCGATCCGCGCTCGAGGATGCCGAACGTCGCCGTCTTGGAATGGCACGACGTGCTACCCGAAAAAGCCGTGTACTTCGATACGACGACGGCGACGCTCGCGGCGGACTTCGACGAGATCGCGCGGCGCGGCTTTCACGTCGTCCCGCTCTGGGCGCTGCGCGATCATCTCGTCAACGGCAAATCGCTTCCGCCGAAGTCGCTCGTCTTGACCTTCGACGACAATAGTCAAGGGATCTACGACAACGCGTTTCCGCTGCTGCGGAAACATCGTTTTCACGCGACGCTGTTCGTGCACACGAATTACGTGGGCAAGACGACGAGCAAGGCGCATAACACGTGGCCGGAGTTGAACGAGATGCAGCGCTCGGGACTCGTCGACATCCAGAGCCTCACCGCCAATCATCCGCCGGACCTCACCGTACTCAAAGACGCCGACGTCATGCACGAGTTCCAGCTCTCCGCACATTCGATCGAAGTACGCGGCGGACGCAAACCGTATGCCGTCGTGTACCCGTACGACGTGTACGACGACCACGTCGCGCAACTCGCGGCAGCGGCCGGCTACACGCTGGGCTTCACGGAAGACCACGGTCTCGCCGGCGAGTCGCCGTCGTTGCTCGAGATCCATCGCTATTCGCTCGCGCCGCAAGAGCAGCTGTTCGAGATCGCACTCGACGACGTCGCGAGCCGCTGACCCGCCGCGTCACGATCGGCGCAGGATTCGCGTTCTAGCAGGCATATGCTATGGATGTGAAAGCCGTCTTATCGAGCTTGCTCCTTGCTATGGCGCTGGCGGCATCTTCGCTTACCGCCGCGCGTGCCGCGGGCGACCCGGGCGGCAGCATCGGTCTATCGCTCGCGCCCCTGATCGGCACGCACGAAGAATCGGGTTCGCTCGCACATCCGCCGCCCGTGCCGCTGCCCATCGGCCAGCTCACACTGCACGACGGCGAGTTCGACCTATTCTTCGAATCGCTGCCGGGGTCGCCCACGATCGATCAACGTGCCGACAACGGCGATACGCTTTCGTCGCATCTCGCCTTTTTCGATACCGTCGCACGCGTCTACGATCCGTCGCGGCGCGTCTGGATCGGCGCGGGCGAGATCGCCTATAACCAA
>CAZZUZ010000291.1:0-4004 GCA_964657315.1 Vulcanimicrobiota bacterium | reverse complement strand
GTTCGGACGTATCGGAACGGGCCGGTCCGCGCATCGGCGGCGCTGCGACGCGTGCCATCGTGTTCGCCCGGTCGCCGCACGTCGTTTGCCCGAACGATGCGGTCGCCGATGACGCCGTTTCGGAAGACGTCGTATTCGTTTCGCAGACGGACGGCCGGCCCGTCCTGCGCAAACGTTTCGAAGGTCGTCGCATCGTCGTGCGCTGGCGGATCGTCGACTTCGTAGCGAGTCGTTGAGCTCGCTCGAAAACGGTGCGAGGATTGCGAGCAACGCGCAAGAACCGAGTATGGGCAAAAAACATGCTACGCATTCTGGATGCAGCGTGTATCTATGTGCGAATCGCACTTTTGCTGTCCCTTCGTTCTATGCGGTGCTGTGCGCCGCGCGAGGTCAACGCATGATCAAAAACTCTACGCTCGCATCGCTCGCGCTCGCGTCGATGCTTTCGGCGTGCGCGTCCGGCGGAGGCGCGGGCTCGAGCGTCGCGCCCGCGATCTCCCCCGGCGCTACGGCGACGTCTCCTACGTCCACGACATCGACCAAGGCGCTCGTCGCGATCACGATCGGCAAGCACGCCGGCAGCGGCGCAGCGGCTGCGGCGCGTAAGCATCGTGCATTCGTTTCGCCGTCGACCACCGGCGCGTACGTCCAGGTGTTTTCCGCCGATGGGACGACGCAGCAATCGGCGACGATGAACGACGTGTCGCCGGGCTCGGCAAACTGCACGGCGAACGGCGACGGATCGCGGACGTGTACGATCCAACTCGACGCGGCGCCCGGAAACGTCGAGATCGAGGTCTCGCTCTACGATTCGATCGCAACGGCGAACGGGGCGCCCACGGGCGACCTGCTCGGCGTGTCCCCGAAAACGCCCGAGACGATCGTCGCCAACACGTCGAACGGTCCGTTCGCAATCTACGTCGGCGGCGTCATCACTTCGTTCAACGACTTGCCCTCGTTCGCGTCGCTGCCGGCGGACGGAAACGCGCACAGCCTCGGCGTCATCTTCGAGCCGACCGACTTCGGCAACAATCCGATCACCGCGGGCTCGAACGATCCGTACGCGAATCCGATAACGGTCACGCTTGCCGAGACGGGCGGTACGGGCCATGCAACCCTCGTGCTCAACGGTGCCGCGTCCGGAACGACCGCGACGCTGACGCACTCCAGCGACACGCTCGCCGTGAGCTTCGACGGCGCGGGTACGCCGGGCTATTTTGCAACGCTCTCGGTAGCCGCGAACAAGGTCGGCACGTCGACCGCACCGGCGACCAAGATGCTGCAGATTTCGCCGCTCTACGCGACGGCGAGCGGCAGTTCGGGCACGACGATAACCTTCACCCAAACGAGCCAACAGTCGACCGTGACGCTCAGCGAGGCGGGAGCGCCCGTTAACGGCGGTGAGACCGCGACGGCCCAGACGTATTACGTCAGCGCCACCAGCGGCTGTGCGAACGTCGCTACGGCATCGACGCCGACCGGCACGGGAGCGAATTCGACGTCGACGGTCGCCGCGACCGGTAGTGGCACCTGTACCATCACGTACTCGGACGGCATGAGCTCGATCGCGTTCACGGTGAACTCGACGGCCTCGAGCGCCACCGTAACCGTACCGGGCGCGTCGCAGTCCACGTCGAACTTCGATCAATTCACGACGGGTCCGGTGGTGGACTACACCACGACGTATCAATCGGGTCCGCTCGCGACGCTCAACGTCGGCCAGAACGGCTGGAGCGGAAATTCTTGCGGCGGCAATCCCTACGACGCGAATATCGTCGGCAATAACGCACACATCCCCTCACCGCACATTCAGGCTCTGCAATTCTCGAACGCGACGTTCCAAGGATGCTTCTCGGGCTTGGGCAGCGCGATAACGTCCATGCCCGCCGGCGTCCCGAGCGCCCTGTTGCCGACGGTCTCGGGCGCGTCGACGACCTGCGGCTCGACGTGTGCCCCGTACTTCGCGGAGCAGTTCACCGTATCGTCGGCGACGGGGGCCTGGCAGCAAGGGCTCGTGACGAGCCTCTCGCCGGACTACGCGAACGACGGCGCGCGGATGTCCTATCTCGGCTTGTGGCACACGACGGACCCGGCCAACGGCAACGCGCAAAGACTCCTCGTGTTCTTCGTCGACGTCGAGGGCGTCACGCCGGCGCAGGCGACGCCCTGCGACGGATGCACGAATTTCGTTGCCTATCCGGTCGCATTCGTCGATCCAACCGTCGCCCACACGATCGGTCTGACCATCAGCTTCGCGACACCGAGCGATAGCGTCGCGGTCTATGTCGACGGGACGAAGTATACGACCGGCGCGGACGGCAAGGCGCTCGGCACGCGTTCGTGGCAGGACTACTATCAGCTCGACACCGAGAGCGATCCGAACGGCGCCAATCCGTACTCGCGCGGCGTCGACTCGCTCTATTTCCGAGCGGGCAATCTCGACGGCTGTACGGCCGACACGAACGCCACGACCGGCTACTTCGGGCCGAACGGCTGCGGAGCGGGCAGTAATCCCTCGGAGGCCGCGGCGCTGAAGGGTAACGGCTACCTCTTCACCGACGTCGACCTGTGCGCGGGCACCGCGGCGACGTGCGCGGGTACCGTCACGGGCGCTTCGGAGGCACGACGGTCCGGTTCTGCCGTGTCAGCCCGAACGCGCGCGACGGCCGGGTTGCGGCTGGCGAAAAGATCCGTCCGAGCGCTCTAGCGCGGACGGGTTTGCAAACGAGGGCGACACGCAACGTGTCGCCCTCGTTTTCGTTCGACGCTAGTTGCGAATCGCGGCGAGTTCCGTGAAAAGTTCTCTTTCGCGCTCGCTCAAATTCGTCGGCAGCTGTCCGATGAGACGCACGTACTGATCGCCCGAGCCGCCGTTCTTGACCTTGGGCATGCCCTTCCCGGCGAGTCGTAGCAACTTATTGCTCTGCGTGCCGGGCGGAATCGTCATCGTGACCGTGCCCGTCATCGTCGGAACGTTCAGATCGCCGCCGAGAACGAGGTCGTAGATGCTCACGGGAGCGTCGACGTAGAGGTCGTCGCCTTTGCGTTCGAAGGTCTTGTCGTTCTGCAAGCGCACCTCGAGGTAGAGGTCGCCGTTCGGTCCGCCGCCGGTACCGCGCGAGCCCTGCCCCGTAAGCCGGATGCGCTGTCCGTCGCGCACGCCTTTGGGAATGGCAACTTCGAATTTCTTCGGAACGATGACGCGGCCCGTCCCGTGACAATTCTGGCAGATCGTTCCGCCGCGTACGCCCGTGCCGTTGCAGACCGGACACTTGTCCTCGATCTGCAGCGAAACCGAACGCTTGACGCCGGAATAGGCCTCGGCGAGCGTGACCTCGAGCGGCGTCTCCAGATCTTCGCCGCGCGCGGGCGGCTGCGCGTTGAAAGTCTGACGGCCGCCGCCCGTGCTCTGTCCGCCGCCGCGCCCGACGCCGGAGAAGAAGAGGTCGAAGAAGTCAGAGAAGCCGCCCTGGCCGCCGCCTTGCGCGCCCGCGCCCCCGAATCCGGCGAACGGATCTTGCTGCGTTTGCGCGCTACGATATCGCTGCTGCGCCGCGGCCTGCTGCGAGGCGTTGGCCCAGTCGCTGCCGAGCGCGTCGTATTTACGGCGTTTCTCGGCGTCGCCGAGCACCTCGTAGGCCTCGGAGATCTCTTTGAATCTCTCCTCGGCTTCTTTGGCGTTGCCCGCGTTGGCATCGGGATGCCATTTCTTGGCGAGCTTGCGGTAGGCGGATTTGATGTCTTTCTCGGCGGCCGACTTCGGCACGCCGAGTACCTTGTAATAGTCTTTGTAGTTCAATCGGATACGTGTTTCGCGACGATCACCATCGCGGGACGTAGCAATTCGTCTCCCAAACGGTAGCCGCGCTGCACGTCTTCGACGACGATCTCGTCTTCGTGTTCTTTGGAGTCCCGGGTCGCGATCGCTTCGGCGACGCGCGGATCGAACGGTTTGCCGAGCGTCTCGATCGCGACGATACCTTCGGCTGCGAGCGCGACTTCGA
>CAZZUZ010000290.1:0-4005 GCA_964657315.1 Vulcanimicrobiota bacterium | reverse complement strand
AAGCCGTAAATCAAGAAAGCTCGCGACGTTGGTCGCGAGCTTTCTTGATTTTGAGCTAGAGGCTGCCGGTGGGGCCCATCGATTCTAAGCGTTTTTTGAGGTCGGCTAGGAAGCCGTTGGCGATGCCGCCGTCGATGACGCGGTGGTCGAGCGAGAGGCAAACGTTCATCATCGAGCGCACGGCGATGGCGTCTCCGGCGAGGACGACGGGGCGTTTGACGACGGCCTCCATCGTGACGATCGCGGTCTGACCCGCTGGGATGATCGGTGCGGAAAGCACGGAGCCGTTCGAGCCGGTATTGTTGATCGTGAACGTGCCGCCTTGCAGGTCGTCGGCGCCGAGCTTGCCCTTGCGCGCCTTTTCGATCAACGCGTTCGCGGCCAGCGCGAAGCCCTTGATCGAGAGATTGTCGGCGTTGCGCACGACCGGCAAAATCAGATTATCCGGTAGCGCGATCGCGACGGAGACGTTGATGTCTTTGTTGACGCGGATGCCTTCGGGCGTGAAGGTCGCGTTCATCAGCGGGAATTTCGCGAGCGATTCGACGACCGCGCGAGCGAAGAACGGTAGCAGCGTGAGCTTGACGCCGTGGTCGCGCTCGAAGTTCGCCTTCTCTTTTTTGCTCCAGGCCCAGACGCTCGTGACGTCGACTTCGACCATCGTCCAGGCGTGCGGCGCGGTGCGCTTGGCTTCGACCATGCGTTCGGCGATGATCTTGCGCGCCTGCGAGAGCGGCACGAGCGTTCCGGGGACGGGATTTGCGTACGTCGACTTTCCGAGCGTTTCTCCGGCGGCCTGGACCGGCGGCGGGATCGGCACGGACGGCGTCGATGCGGGTGCCGCAACAGGCGACGCTTGCGGAGCGTGCATGATGGTTGCGGCCATCGCTGCGGCGGGCCCCTCGTTCGCGGCAGCCATGACGTCGTTCGCGGTCACGCGGCCGTTCGTGCCCGTGCCGCGGATCGCCGCGATATCGACTTGGTGCTCGCGCGCGAGCCGGCGCACTGCGGGCGACGCCGCGCGTAAGACGTCCGCGCCGTTATCGACCGCGGGCCGATGGCCGTTCGATGCGCCGTTGCCGTGCGCGCCGTTGCCGTTTGATTGCGGCCCGGCGCCGGGTGCGCCGTAGCTCGCCGGCACTTGCGCCTCGTGCTTCACTTCCGCAACGGCCGCGGCCGACGGCGCCGGTGCGGCCGCCGCTCCGACTTCGTCGATGATCGCAATCGGCGCACCCGTCGCGACGGTTTCGCCTTCTTGGCAGATGATCTCGCGCAGCACGCCCGTGACGGGCGACGGGACTTCCGCGTTGACTTTATCGGTCGAGACTTCGACGAACGACTCGTACTTTTCGATCGAGTCGCCTGGTTTCTTGAGCCACTGCGCGACCGTACCTTCCGTAACGGTCTCGCCGAGTTGGGGCATCGTGATCGTCGTCGGCATCGCTTTAGTACTTCACGAGTTCGCGCATGGCGTCGGCCATGCGATCGGTCGAGATCATGAACTCTTCCTCGAGTGGCAGCGCGTAGCCCATAGCCGGCACGTCCGGGCCGCAGAGGCGGCGGATCGGCGCGTCGAGTTCGAAGAGGGCTTCCTCGGCGACCATCGCAGAAATTTCCGCGCCGATGCCGCCGAATTTGTTGTCTTCATGAATGATGAGGAGTTTGTGCGTCTTGCGCACGCTCGCGAGGATCGTCGTACGGTCCATGGGGCGGATCGACCGCAAATCGATCACTTCGACCGACAGCCCTTCGCCTGCGAGACGTTTGGCCGCGTCGATCGCCTGATGCACGTTGTAGCCGTACGAGACGACCGTCAATTGCTCGCCCGGATGTTTGACGTCGGCTTTGCCGAGCGGAATCGTGTAGTGGCCCGACGGGACGTCGCCTTTGACCGAGCGATACGTCTTCTTGTGCTCGAGGAAGAGCACGGGATCGGGATCGTCGAGCGACGCGTTAAGGAGGCCCTTGATGTCGGCCGGAAACGACGGCGCGACGATCTTGAGGCCGGGCACGTGATAGAAGAGCGCCTCGATCGAGACCGAGTGCGAGAGCGCGCCGCGAACGCCGCCGCCGTACGGCGTGCGGATCACGAGCGGACAGGTATAGTCGCCGTTGCTGCGATAGCGCGTTTTTGCCGCCTCGCCGACGATCTGGTTGAACGCGGGGTAGATGAAGTCGGCGAACTGGATTTCGGCAATCGGCCGCAGGCCTTCCATCGCCATCCCGATGGCGATGCCGACGATCGACGCTTCGGCCAGCGGCGTATCGATCACGCGCTGCGCGCCGAATTCTTCGATGAAGCCCTTGGTGATGAGGAAGACGTTGCCGCGCTGGCCGACGTCTTCGCCCATGATGACGACGCGGTCGTCGCTCTTCATCGCTTCGTAGATCGTCGAGCGCACGGCCTCGACGTTGTTCATGACGGAAGTCGGCGATGCTACAGCCACGGTTCGTGCGTCCCTTCGTAAACGTTGTTGTAGAGGTCGGCCGCGGCCGGAAAGGGGAGCGCCTCGGCTTCGTCGGTCGCGACGTTGACTTCGTGCAGCACGTCCTTGCGCATCGCGGCGACGTCGTCGGCCGTCATGACGCCGTGTTCGACGAGCAGCGCTTCGAAGCGGGGCACGGGGTCGAGGTGGCGGTTGGCTTCGATCTCTTCGCGCGTGCGATACGTGCGGTCGTCGTCGTCGGTCGTATGCGAGAGGAAGCGGTAGCACTTCGCCTCGACGAGCGTGGGTCCGCCGCCGTTACGTGCGGTATCGAGCGTCTCTTTCATCACCGCATAGGTCGCGATCGGATCGCTGCCGTCGACCTTGATTCCGGGCAAGCCGTATCCGGGCGCCTTCTCGACGACGTCCGCGATGTTCATCTGTTTGCTGCGCGGCGTCGAGATGGCCCACTCGTTGTTCTCGCACAGGAACACGATCGGCAGTTTGTGGATTGCGGCGAAGTTGATCGATTCGTGCCATTCGCCCTCGCTCGTCGATCCGTCGCCGAACGTGCAGAGCACCGCGCGGCCGGTTTCGCCGCGGAGCTTCATCGCATACGCGACGCCGACGGCGTGGGGCACGTGCGCCGCGATGATCGAACTGATCGAAAGCAGGCCGATCGAGTGCATCGTGTAGTGATTGGGAAACTGGCGGCCGCCCGAGATATCCGCGGCGCGCGCGAACATCGAGAGCAGCACCTGCAGCGGCGGCATCCCGATGCCGACGGCGAGGCCCACGTCGCGGTAGTAGGAGGCGAACACGTCCTTGCCGCGTTCGAACGCGAGCGCGGTCCCGGCGTGGATGCCTTCGTGGCCCTCGCTGCCGGTGGCGAACGGGATCTTTCCCTGGCGGTTGAGTTGGAAGCCGCGGTTGTCGAGCGTGCGCTGCACGATCATATTGCGCATCATCCAGCGGAGCTGGTCGTCGCTCAAGCCGCGTCGTTCGAGTGTCGGCGTCGAAGCCGTTTTAGCCATCGATTCTCTCCTGCGCGCGTACCGAAATACACGAGTTCCCGAGTGCATGCTATCGGCCGGTTAGGCTCGCGAATCCTTTCGTAATGTGAAAAGCGCGGCGTCGCGGTCTTTTCTCATTTTCGTCGAAGCGTCGCGCGATGATCGCCGCAGAGAGCATTCCGACTTCCGATCTCGTCGCCGTGCGCCGCAAGCTCCACGCTCATCCCGAACTCTCGATGGTCGAACACGATACGGCGAAATTCGTCGCGGACGAACTCGCCAAGCTCGGGCTCGACGAGGTTCGAACGGGCATCGGGCAAACGGGCGTGCTCGGTACCCTGCGCGGCGGCAAACCCGGTCCCGTCACGCTGCTGCGCGCGGATATGGACGCGCTGCCGATCGCGGAACTGGTCGAAGCGGATTACCGCTCGACGAATGCGGGCGTGATGCACGCGTGCGGGCACGACGGTCACGTTTCGATTCTGCTCGCCGCGGCGAAGACGCTCGCGCAGCGCCGCGCCGACGTTCCCGGCACGCTCGTGTTCTGCTTTCAACCCGGCGAAGAA
>CAZZUZ010000289.1:0-4017 GCA_964657315.1 Vulcanimicrobiota bacterium | reverse complement strand
GATGCGCCGTCGAGCGACGCGGTCGCGGGCGTGCTCGTGATCGCGAGCGACGAGACGCGGCTGGACGAACTCGAACGGACCCGGCGCGAATTTGTCACGAGCGTCTCGCACGAATTACGTACCCCTCTCTCGTCGATCAATCTGATGATCGAGACCGTGCTCATGGACGACGGCGACGACGAGGCGCGCAGATTGTTTCTGCCGCGCATCAAGAGCGAAGTGGACCGCATGGTGCAACTCGTCGAAGATCTGCTCGAACTCGCCCGTGCGGAATCGGGACGGCTGCGCCTGCGCCGCGAGAACGTCGATCTCACGAGCGTCGCGAACAATATCGTCAAGACGTTCGAGCCGCGCGCGCTGCAGCTCGGTGTGAAGTTGCGGCTCGACGGCACGGCCGCGCGCATCGACGGCGATCCCGACCGCCTCGCACAAGTCTTCGTCAACCTAATCGAAAACGCGCTTCGCCACACGCCCCAAGGCGGGTCGGTCGACGTTTCGATCCGGCCCCGCGACGGCGCCGCGTCGCTCGTGATCCGCGACACGGGCGTCGGCATCCCGTACAACGATCTGCCGCACATCTTCGAGCGGTTCTACGTCGTCGACCGCTCGCGCGCGCGCGAAGCGGCGGGAACCGGCCTCGGCCTCTCGATCGTCAAGCAAATCGTCGAGGCGCACGGCGGCACGATCGTCGCCGAATCGGAGTTCGGACTGGGCGCGACCTTTACGATCGTCTTTCCGCTGACGCGGACGACGGCGGGAGCGGCCTAAAGCGCGCGACGCGCGACCAATCGAAGGCGAAGGTCTGCGGCGAAACGCGCGCGAGAATCGGCCGCTCGAAGAAGTAGGTGATCAGCGTCGAGATTCCGATCGCGAGCGGCCAGGAAATGCCGACGAAGAGCCACTTCCAGCCGGCGTCGTCGTGCGGTTCGCGGGCGTGATGCGGCAGCACGTTCCCGAGCCAGAGCCAGATCATGACAAGTGTATGCCAGAGATACAGATTGTACGAGATCAGCGAGAAAAAGCGCAGCACGGGATTGGCCACGGCGGCGCGCCAGGCGGGCAGCGCGGCGCACGAGGCGACGCACAGCGTCGCGAACGCCCACGCCAGCGGCGTGCGGCCGACCATATCCCAGCGCTCGGGGCCGCCGCGGTCGTACTGAACCGCGTCCGCGCTGAACAAGAGTAACCAGATAACGACGAGGCTCGCGAGCGCGCCGCACGTGAAGGCGATCGCGGCGGCCCGCGTGTCCTTCACGTTGGCGCGGACCCAGGCGAGTGCGTACGCGCCGAACATCCCCGCCGCAAAGACGTCGAGAAAAGCCGGCAGCTGGCGATAGACCGGCTCCACGAGCAGAAAATGCTGCGAAACGGCGTGGCGGTAGATCAGCGCTATCGCGACCATCGCCGCCGCTGCCGGAACGGGGAAGCGGCGGAAGACCGCCCCGAGCGGCAAGAAGATCACGTAGAACTGGGCCTCGACCGCGAGGCTCCAGAAGACCGAATTCGCGACGCCGAGCTTGTCCTCGAAGAAGTCGTTGACGAAGAAGGCGTGCTGGAGCACGACCGGCACGAGTTCGAACGGCTTGTGCAGCGCGAGCATCGACGCGAGCGTGAAGGCGAATGCGATCGCGTACGACGGGACGATCTTCGCGACGCGGCGCACGGCGAACTCGCGCGGTCCGTGCGTCGAACCCGCGCCCGAGACGGCGCGTACCGCGTGCGGAAAGAACAGCACGAAGCCGCTGATCACGAAAAACAAAATCACGCCGAAATAGCCGGTACGCGCGATGACGTCGACGTGCAGATCGAGGCCGAAGACGGTCGCGTACGGCGTGTACCACGAAAAAAGCCACGTGTGATACACCATGACGAGCAAGATCGCGAGCCCGCGCAATCCGTCGAGCGCGCCCGTGCCGGTGCGGAAATGGTCTTTCAAGCTAACGAACCGTTTCACCAAAGCTTTCACGGGTTCCGCGAACGTTCTGCCGGCGCAAAGCGTTCGTGGTCCGGGCCGTTTCGCGTGCGCCGATAGGACTTGTGGGCTCCATTAACGCTGCCTTAACTGGTCGTTAATCGAACCTTAGACTCCTACTGCCAGCATCGAACCGCGTGCCTCAAACACGCTCACATTTCTGGAGGACGACTCATGTTTTGGCCCGCACGCTTTGCGGCCGTTTTAGTCGGCGCGGCTTTGCTCGCTCCGACGGCGAGCTTCGCCGACTCGAATATCACCATTGCCGGTTCGACCGCGCTCCAGCCGCTCGCGCAAGCCGCGGCCGACGCGTATCAGCAAGCCCACCCCGACGTGAAGATCAGCGTTACGGGCGGCGGCTCGGGCCAGGGTATCGCGCAGGCCGCTTCCAAGGGCGTCGACATCGGCGACTCGGACATTCAGGCTCCGACGCATCCCGAACTCAAAGACAACAAAGTCGCCGTTACCGGCTTCTCGGTCGTCGTCAACCCCGCGACCGGTGTGACCAATCTCTCCAAAGCGCAGATCCAAAAGATCTTTTCGGGCGATGCCAAGAATTGGAAAGACGTCGGCGGTAAGGATCTCGAGATCACCGTCATCAACCGCCCCGCGGGCTCCGGCACGCGCGCGGTCTTCACGAAAACCTTGATGGGTTCGACGTCGCTCTCGAAAGATACGCTCGTCGAAGACGCTACGGGAACCGTCGTGCAGAAGGTCATGCAGACCTCGGGCGCCGTCTCGTACGCCTCGTTCTCCGGAACGCACAACAAGTCGGGAATCAACGAGGTCTCGATCGACGGCGCGGCTCCCAACGACGAGAACATCGAAACCGGAAAATACCCGTTCTGGTCGTACGAACACATGTTCACCAACGGCCCCCCGACGGGCGACGTGTCGCGTTTCATCGCGTTCACGCAGAGCAACAGCGCGCTGTTCAAGAAACTAGGCTTCATCCTCATCCGCGACATGAAGGTCTCGGAAACCGACCGCTAAACCCACTCAGTCCAACTTCGTGTGAGGCGGTCGTCCGGACGGACCGGACGGCCGCTTCCGAAAATAGGATTCGATGACAGCGCTAGCCGCCGAAGCGACCACCGCACACCGCAACGAACGCATCGCGCGAACGATTCTGTTCGCCTGCGCGACGATCTTCGTGGTCGGCATCTCCCTCATTCTCGCGTACCTGCTCTTCGCGGGTACGAAATTATTTTTCCACGACGGCCTCTCGCCGTTCGCATTTTTGTTCGGAACGAATTGGTCGATCGACGACCCCTCGTCGAAAGACGTTCATGCCAATCACTACGGCGCCGCACCGTTCATCGTCGGTTCGCTTTTCGCAACCGGCTTTGCCATTCTCGTCGGCGGCCCGCTCGGCGTCGCGATCGGCGTGTTCTTCTCGGAACTCGCACCGCGCCGCGTCGCCGCGATCTTCAAGCCCGCGATCGAAGTGCTCGTCGGCATTCCCTCGGTCGTCTACGGCTGGCTCGGTCTCACGTTGTTGGTCCCCGCGATCGGGACCATCTTTCATCTGCAGGACGGTGACGGACTGCTCGCAGCGGGCATCGTGCTCTCGATCATGATCGTGCCGACAGTCATTTCGCTCTCGGAAGATGCGCTGCGCGTCGTTCCGAATTCGCTGCGCGAAGGCTCGCTCGCACTCGGCGCCACGCGCTGGGAAACGATTTCGAAAGTCTTGATTCCCGCGGCGTCGAGCGGGATCGCGGTAGCGGTCATTCTGGGCATCGCGCGCGCCATCGGCGAGACGCTCGCGATCCAACTCGTCATCGGCAATGCGACGGTGATTCCGACGTCGATCATCAAGCCGGCCGCCGCACTGACGTCCGAAATCGTCATGGACATGCAGAACGCGCAGGACGGCACGCCGTTCCAGGATTCGCTGTTCTCCATGGCGCTGCTCTTGCTGCTGATCTCGATGGGATTGATCTTGCTCATTCGCTTCGCCCTGCGGAAACGCGCGTAGTGGCTTCCGCCGTCGTCGCGCAACCCGCCGAACGTACGAGCCTCCGCGGCGATCGAGCGCGCTC
>CAZZUZ010000288.1:0-4022 GCA_964657315.1 Vulcanimicrobiota bacterium | reverse complement strand
CTGACAGGCGTCGGCGATGATCTCGATCGCGTGGGTGGGCTCGACCGGGCCGTCCCGGTTGACGACATCACGCAGCGTGAGGCCGTCGACGTAGGACGAGCGCAGATCGACCGCGCCCGCTTTCGCCAGCGCCGCGAGCGCCGTCGGACGGCCGTAGCCCGTCGCGATCGACACGGCGCCCGCGATCTGCGGGTCGGCCGCGCACGTGCGCAGCGCCGTCGACGCGCCCATGCTGTGGCCGAGAGCGTACACCGGGCCGTCGCCCGTCTCGCGCGCGAATGCGGCCGCCGTGCCGAGCGCCTCCGTGAGATCGTCGATCGTCGCGAGCTCGCCGCCGCTCGCGCCGAGTTTGTGTCCGGGAAAGTCGACGCTCACGACGCGATAGCCGTGGCTCGAGAGGAAGCCGCAGAGCGGATCGAGGTTGTGTTTCGAACTCGAGTAGCCGTGACCGGCGACGAGGGTCACGCCGCGCGGACGCCGCGCCTCGTACTCGAGCGCCGCGACCGTCTTGCCGGCCGCAGTAGTCAAGTAGTGAAGTTTGAGCCCGCTCACGTGGCGTTTTCACGCCAGACCGCGTCGCCGTCACGGTAACGCTCCTGCTTCCAAATCGCGACGCGCTTCTTGAGTTCGTCGATGGCGAAACGGCACGCGTCGAACGCCTCCGCGCGATGAGCGGCCGACGCCGCGATCGCGACGGCCGCTTCGCCGACGTCGAGCGATCCCAAGCGGTGCGCGATCGCGACGCGCGCGCCGAACGCGCGATGCGCTTCGCCGCCGATGGCGCGCAGTTCGGCGAGCGCGAGTTCGAGATGGCCCTCGTAGACGAGCCCGTCGACCGGACGATCGTCGTCGCTGAAGTCGCGCACGTAGCCGACGAAGGTGACGACGGCCCCCGATTGCGCGGTTTTGACCGCGGCGACGAGCGGCTCGAGATCGAGCGCGCCGTCGGAAATTTCGTACCGCATCAGCCCCCGCCGAACGGCGGCAGCAGCGCGAGTTCGTCGCCGTCGTGCAAAGCTTCGGTGCCGGAAACGACGGCGCCGTTACGTGCGAATCGCGTCGACGCCCGCAGACCGCCCAGCGCCGGATACTCGGCCGCGAGCGCTTCCCATACGGAGCCGGCCGTCGTACCCGCATCGAGCGGGCGTTCGATGTGCGCGACGCCCAAGATTTCGCGAATGCGCGCGAACGCGACCACGCGAACGGTCACGCCCGTCAATAACCGCCGAGATCGGTCGTGTAGCCGCGCTCCGCGAGCCATTTGCGCGATTCGTCGTGCAAGCCGAGCAGTTCGAGACGATTGCAGACGAGTTTGTGCAGCATGACTTCCCAAAAGTGCTGCGGCTGTTCGTAGACGTCGGGCGGAATCTCATTTTGCTCGCGTGAGAAATCCCGCAGCGCTTCCCAATCGTGACGCTCGAGAATACCGAGGAGTTTCCCCTCGTACTCGATGCCGGGTCCCGAATCCATCACGCGGGTTTCTTCGCGCGGATGCCGGTGAACTTTTCGATCGCGACCGCTACGCCGTCTTCGGCGTTGCTCGCGGTCACGTACCGGACGCTCTCTTTGACTTCTTTGAGTGCGTTGCCCATCGCCACGCCCGTGCCGGCCCAGCGCAGCATCGGGACGTCGTTGCGCGAGTCGCCGATGGCGAGCACGCGCTCGGGCAAGATCTGGAAATCGGCACAGAGGCGCTGCAGGGCGCTCTTCTTACTGGCTTCGCGACTGAGCACCGCGCATTCGTAGAAATCGCCCCAGGTCTCGAAACGGAAGTTGAGCGGCCAATCGCCGAATTCGCGCTCCATCGCGCGCACGGAATCGGCGCCGAGAAAACGCAGAAACGTCGGCGCTACCCGGGTGACGTCTTCGAACGTCTTGGCCTCGCGCCACGCCGGCCCCGTCATGTCTTGCATGAAGAGCTTCGTGCCTTCGAGACGATAGAAGTACTCTTCGGAGTAGACGGCGATCGACAGACCGTTCTTCTCCGCGAACTCGACCATGGGTTTCGCGTAGACCAGCGGTACCGGCAGATGGACGAGCGTGCGGTTCGCACCGAAATCTTTGGTCAGCGCGCCGTGACAACAAATGACCGGCAGGTTGAGGTCGAGCTCTTTCGAGAGACGGATCGGCACGTCGGTACCGCGGCCAGTCACGAGCACCACGCGAATCCCTTCGTCGAGGGCACGCGCGATGGCGGTGCGGTTGCGCTCGGAAACTTCGTCGTTCGGCCCTAAAAGCGTTCCGTCGAGGTCCAGCGCGATGAGGTCGATTCGCATTCGTCTCGGGCCTTACGACCCGTTTACGGGGAATTCCGCCCCTGCAACCGCTTCCGCGCAACAACGCGTAACATTCGTACGTTACAATGATCGAGATGAACCTCGCACGCCGCGGACTCGCTTCTGCGCTCGCCCTCTTGCTGGGAGCGGCGTTTGCCGTTTCGCGCCCGGCGGCGGCGGCGCCCGATTCGCATTGCTCGCACGATACGCTCGCGATCGACGGTCCGGTGACCGTGACGCTGTGCGCGACGAAGACCGATCCGAAGTCGATCGCCGTCGCCGAGACGTTCGCCGGCAAGAACGGAACGTTCATTCACGCGACGACCATCGACGTTTTCCCGGGCGAAGAGTCGTCGCGCGGCATCGACGACGTGCCGCTCGGCGCGCTCGGGTCGAGCAAGACGGTCCATCTGACGATGCACGTCAAGGCCGGAATCATCACGCTCGAGCACGCGTTGCTGCTGCCCGGCGCCGTTCCGCTGAAATAAACTCGCGAGCAAGCGCGCAACCCAACGGCCGCAAATCGGATTTCGCAATACGATGATTCGATGTTTTCGCGCGTCCGCGCGCCCCAAAAACGGGTAGACCGGACGCAATGGGCTGTACGGCGCTCGATCCGAGCCTCACCCCGCGCGATCAAGCGCTTTTCCTCAACGAGCACATGCCTGTCGGCCTCTTCGGCGGCGTCGGAGTCGACGCCGACCGCGTCGCCTGGAAGCTCTCGCCCGAACCGTTCTGGCTCTCGCCCGAAACGTACGAGGCGATCGAGCGTCTCGGTCCCGATCTCTACAAGTTTTACAAAGCACTCAGCGGGCTCTATCAGCGCAGCGTCCGCGGCAACGCGCCCGCGTTCGTGCACGAGTATCTCGATCTCGGTAAGCCCGATTCGATCGTCAAGCTCGGCCGTCAGAATCGTTTCAAAAGCGACATCCCGGGCGTGATCCGGCCCGACCTCATCCTCACCGAAGGCGGCTTTATCGCTTCCGAACTCGACAGCGTGCCCGGCGGTATGGGCTTCGTCGGCGCGATGGCGAGCGCGTATTGTCAACTCGGCTACGACACGGTCGGCGCCATCGACGGCATGACGCGCGGGCTCGCCGCGATGCTCGCGAGTGCGACCGGCGTCGAGCACCCGACGACGGCGATCGTCTGTTCGGCCGAAGCCGAAGATTACCGAGCCGAGTTGACTTGGATCGCCGAAGCGATGAACGAGGCGGGACTCGGCGAAACCCACGTTTGCCGTCCCGAAGAGATCGTCTTCACCGAAGAGGCGCTCTTCGTTCGGCTGCCCGACGCGGGCGAGAAAAAGCTCGACGCGCTCTATCGCAATTTCGAGATGTTCGATCTTGCGAACATCCCCAAACAAGATCTCATGATGTACGCCGCGAGTCACAAACGCGTGAAGCTCACGCCCGCGCCCAAGGCGTTTCTCGAAGAAAAGCTCGGCTTCGCGCTGCTGCACCATCCGATGCTCGCGAAGTCGTGGGAAGCCGAACTCGGCGAGGCCTATGGGCGGCTGCTCGAGATCTTTCCCGACACGTGGGTGCTCGATCCGCGTCCGCTGCCGCCGCAGGCGTCGATCACGGGCCTCTCCGCCGCGGGCGAACCCGTCAATTCGTGGTCGCAGCTCGTCGCGCTCGGCAAGAGCGAACGCGACTACGTCGTCAAGCCGTCGGGCTTCTCGGAACTCGCGTGGGGTTCGCGCGGCGTCAAGGTCGCGAACGACCTGACCAAAGACGAGTGGCA
>CAZZUZ010000287.1:0-4027 GCA_964657315.1 Vulcanimicrobiota bacterium | reverse complement strand
TGCGCGGTTCCGGTCGTCGCGACGTAATATGGGCGCGCGACGTCGCGCAGCTTCGCGCCGATGGCGTCCGCGACGCGCCGTACCGCGGCTTGCACGCCGTCCGCCGTCCATTCGGGCAACGCGTCGAACGCGACGAGCGCGACGACGAACGCTTTACGCAGCGACTCGTCGTCGAGTTTGCCGCCGCGCAACGACTCGACGCTCGGATCGAGGCGGCCGGCGAGCAAGAACGCGACCAGCGGTGCGAAATCGGAGAGGCGTTCGATCCGGCCACGCGCGAGCGGCGCGACGGCGGCGAGCGGCGCGCTCTGCGTCACCCATTCGCGCAGACGTGCCGCGAAGGTGACGTCGTCGAGCTTCTCTCGCAAATATCTGCCATTGAGCCAATCAAGTTTCGCGGTATCGAAGATCGGGCCGCCTAGCGAGATCTTGTCCAGCGAGAAATTCGCGATCATCTGCGCCATGTCGAGCACTTCTTCGCCCTCGACAGGCGGAACGCTGAGCAGCCCGAGAAAGTTCGCGAGCGCTTCGGGCAGATACCCCATGCGCTTGTAGAACAGGATGCTCGTCGGGTTCTTGCGTTTGCTGAGCTTCGAGCGGTCCGCATTGCGCAGGAGCGGCAGATGCGCGAGCTTGGGCATCTGCCAGCCGAAGGCACGATACAACAGCAAATGTTTGGGAGCGGACGAGATCCACTCTTCGCCGCGCATCACGTGCGTGATCCCCATGAGGTGGTCGTCGACGACGTTGGCGAGATGATAGGTCGGCCAGCCGTCGCTCTTGACGAGGACTTGCATGTCGACCTTACTCCACTCGAATTCGATCGGGTCGCGCAGGAGGTCGTCGATCGTGACCGTGCCTTCGCGCGGCACGACGAGCCGTACGACCGACGGCACGCCGGCGGCGAGTTCGCGCGCGACGTCGTCGGCCGAGAGTGCCCGACAATGCCCGTCGTATCCGGGCGGGCGGCCCGTGCGCTGCTGCTCCTTGCGCACCGCGTCGAGACGCTCGGGCGTACAAAAGCAGCGAAACGCGTGGCCGCCGGCGAGCAATTCGTCCGCATACTTCGCGTAGATGTCGAGCCGCTCGCTCTGCCGGTACGGACCGTGCGCGCCGCCGACGTCCGGACCTTCGTCCCATTGCAGGCCGAGCCACGCGAGCGCGTCGAGGATGACGCGTTCGGATTCGGGCGTACTGCGCGCGCGATCGGTATCTTCGACGCGTAGCAAGAATTGGCCGCCATGCTGCTTGGCGAACAGGTAATTGACGAGGGCGACGTAGGCCGTGCCGACGTGAGGGTCGCCCGTCGGTGACGGTGCGACCCGGGTGCGAACGTTCACGACAGACCTATCCGACGAGTTCGCGCCGCTTCCCGCACTCGCGGCGTACGAATTCTACGATCGTCGAGAGCGGCGCGCCGGGCGTGAACACTTCGCGCACGCCGAGCGCGCGCAGTTCGCGAGCGTCGTCGGCCGGGATCGTACCGCCGCCGAAAAACACGACGTCGCCCGCGTCCTGCGCGCGCAACTGTTCGATGACGGCCGGAAAGAGCGTCATGTGCGCGCCGGAGAGGATGGAGAGGCCGATGCCGTCGACGTCCTCCTGGATCGCGGTCTGCACGATTTGCTCGGGCGATTGGAAGAGTCCGGTGTAGATGACTTCCATCCCGGCATCCCGGAGCGCTCGCGCGATGACTTTCGCTCCGCGATCGTGGCCGTCGAGACCGGCTTTGGCAACGACAACACGGATCGGACGTTCGTTCTCCATGCGTGCGCTTTTCGCGACGGGCGCACTGCGGTCCCCGGTTTTCACGAGGTGAGAGGCAGTGGGTTAAGGCGACGCGTCCGGCTCGGGCGTCGCGGGCGGCGGAGCGACGACCGTGAAGCGCGTGCCTTTCTCGTAGACGACGTTGTTGTCGCGATTCGAGCCGACGTAGACCGACGTCGTGCCTACGGGCAACACGAAACCGCGCGTGTCGCGCCCCGGCCCGCGATCGAGCGAGCCCGGCCCGAGCGCGACCGGAACGTGCCGCCCGTCCGGGAGATCGATCGTCTGCGCCTGTACCGTCAGCGACCCGTGGTGCGGACCCGCCCCCGGTTCGGCGGCGAGCACGATGCCGCGGCCTTTGGTTCCGGCGCCGACCGCGACTCCATCCAGAATGACGCTGCCCGTGAGCTCGAACGAAAACGAATCGCCGGCCTTCTCATCCTGCGACGAGAGCCGGTCATCGAGTTTGACCGCGATCAGCGTCGTCGCGTATTCGAGCGAACCCTCGACGGCATCGACGTGAGTCGGCACGAGCAGCCACGCGGCGAGTAGCGCCGCGCAGACCCGGGCCGCCGGCGCCACCGATTAGTGCGTCGCGGCCGGTGCCGGAGCGCCCGACATCATCGCGTTCGGGGTCGCCGCGGCGGACGACGCATCCGGCTCGGGCGAAGACGTGATGAGCGGTGCCGGGCCCGCACGCAGCGTGGTGGTCACGACCTTGAACGGCGTTCCGGCCTCGAGCACCATGTTGCCGCTGAAGTCCGTCGAGATGGCCACGACGAGAAAGCGCGTGTGTTTGTCCGCGTAATGGCCCTGGACCGGAGCCTTCGGGTCGATGTTGACCCAGATCGGGGAGCCGTCGGAAAGATCGAGGCTGTCGGCCTGGATCGCGACGCTACCGTTCTGTTTGTCCGTCGCGCGCTCGACGCTCGCGACGCGACCGTGGCCGCCCGTACCCTGCGGAACGTCGATGTCGCCGAGTTTCATGTCCTTGGTCGTTTTGAATTCGAAGCTGTCGCCGACCTGAAAGGTCGCAGAATTGATCTGCGTGACGAGTTCGACCGGGATCTCGACGCCGACGGGAACGTTTTTGCCGAAAGGCGTGGGAACGGGGGACGCTTTAACGCTTCGCGCCGCGACGCCGCCGGGAACGCCGGCGGCGAGGGCCGCGACGAGCGCGGTCGCGGTGACGAGACTAAAAAGCCGCGCGTTCCGTGTAACGCCCATAGACTTCGACCATTGCTCCAACAATTTCACCCTCCGTTGCATACGCATTGACCGCATCGATAAGCGGCGGCATCACGTTGATCGACTCGTCCGAACATGCGCGCTTGAGTCCTGCGAGTGCCCGCTCGACGGCGGCTGCGTCCCGGTTGGCTCGCACCTCGCGGACCGCGCGGGCTTGACCTTCCTCGACTTCGCGCCCGATTTTTAACAAATCTGTTTGTTCGGCTTCCTCGGGTTTGACGAAGGCATTCACTCCGACGATGATGCGTTCCCGCGTCTCGAGCGAGCGTTGATAACGATACGAAGCATCGGCGATCTCGTGCTGAAAGAATCCGGCTTCGATCGCTTCCACGACGCCGCCGAAATCCTCGATCTGGCGGAAGTACGCTTCGGCTTGAGCTTCGAGTTCGTTCGTGAGCGATTCGACGAAATACGAGCCGCCGAGCGGGTCGACGACGCTCGTGACGCCGGTCTCGTAGGCAAGGACTTGCTGCGTGCGCAGGGCGATCTCTACCGACTTTTCCGTCGGCAGCGCGAGCACTTCGTCCATCGAATTGGTGTGTAGCGAATTCGTGCCTCCGAGGACCGCCGCCATCGCTTCGAAGGCGACGCGCACGATATTATTTTCCGGCTGCTGCGCCGTGGCGCTGCAACCGGCGGTCTGCGTGTGAAAGCGCAGCGTCCACGAGCGGGGATCTTTCGCGCCGTAGCGTTCGCGCATGCGACGGGCGTAGATGCGCCGCGCGGCGCGAAACTTGCAGATCTCCTCGAAGAAATCGATGTGGCTGTTGAAGAAAAACGAGAGACGCGGTGCGAACGAGTCGATGTCCATCCCCGCCTTCATCGCCGCCTCGACGTACGCGAAGCCGTCGGCGAGCGTAAACGCGAGCTCCTGCGCCGCGGTCGATCCCGCTTCGCGGATGTGATAGCCGCTGACGGAGATCGTGTTCCATTTCGGCATCTCGGCAGTGCAGAATTTCATCATGTCGACGATGAGCCGCACGTGCGGGCGCGGCGGAAAGATCCACTCTTT
>CAZZUZ010000286.1:0-4041 GCA_964657315.1 Vulcanimicrobiota bacterium | reverse complement strand
GGCGGCGTCGGCGAGAATCGCCGTCACGACGCCCGCGCCGACCGTACGGCCACCCTCGCGAATGGCGAAACGGAGGCCTTCTTCACACGCGATCGGCGTGATCAGTTCGACGTCCATCGTGATGTTGTCGCCCGGCATGACCATCTCGACGCCCTCGGGCAGCTTGATCGTGCCCGTCACGTCCGTAGTGCGGAAGTAAAACTGGGGACGGTAATTCGCGAAGAACGGCGTGTGGCGACCGCCCTCTTCTTTCGAGAGGACGTACACTTCGGCTTTGAAGTTCGTGTGTGGCTTGATCGAGCCCGGTTTCGCGAGCACTTGACCGCGCTCGATATCCGTCCGCTCGATACCGCGCAGGAGGACGCCGATATTGTCGCCGGCGATGCCCATGTCGAGCAACTTGCGGAACATTTCGATACCGGTGACGACCGACTTTCGCGCCTTCTCCTGGAGCCCGACGATTTCGATTTCTTCGCCGACCTTGACCTGACCGCGCTCGACGCGGCCCGTACCGACCGTGCCGCGGCCCGTGATCGTGAAAACGTCTTCGACCGGCATCAGGAACGGCTTGTCGACGGCGCGCTCCGGGGTCGGGATGTACGAATCGACCGCATCCATCAGTGCGAAAATCGGATCCGCATCCGGGTCGCCGCGCTTGTTGGACGAGTTGAGCGCTTTTGTCGCCGAGCCTTTGATCACGGGGACGTCGTCACCCGGGAACTCGTATTTGCTGAGCAGTTCGCGGACTTCCATCTCGACGAGCTCGAGCAGTTCCGGATCGTCGACGAGGTCGACTTTATTGAGGAACACGACGATGAACGGGACGCCGACTTGCTTCATCAACAGAATGTGCTCGCGCGTCTGCGGCATCGGTCCGTCCGTCGCCGAGACGACGAGGATCGCGCCGTCCATCTGCGCGGCACCGGTGATCATGTTCTTGATGTAGTCCGCGTGACCGGGGCAGTCGACGTGCGCGTAGTGGCGCGACGCGGTCTCGTACTCTTGGTGCGAGATGGCGATCGTAATGCCGCGCTCTTTTTCCTCGGGCGCGTTGTCGATATCGTCGACGGCGCGCTTCTGGATGTTCGCGTTTTCGGTGGCAAGGCAATTGATGATCGCCGCAGTGAGCGTCGTCTTGCCGTGGTCGACGTGTCCCGTCGTACCGATGTTGACGTGCGGTTTGCTCCGGTCGAATTTCGCCTTAGCCATGATGTACTATCGCTTCCTTATTCCGGTGTAGAGGTTTGCTTAAAGAAAAAGTATGGATGACGGGTCGCAAGCGGGAGGCCACTAGCCTCCCGACTTCGAGCCCTTCGCTTTTGCGACGATCTCTTCTTCGACGGACTTCGGCGCTTTCTCGTAATGCGAGAACTCCATCGTGTACGTCGCGCGGCCTTGCGTGGCCGAACGCATGTCGGTCGCGTAACCGAACATTTCCGAAAGCGGCACGTTGGCCGTGATCGTCGTCGCGCCGCCCGCGATCTCTTCGCTCGCCTGAATCATGCCGCGGCGTTTGTTGAGATCGCCGTTGATCGCGCCGAGATAATCCTTCGGCGTGGTCACTTCGACTTTCATGATCGGCTCGAGCAGGATCGGTCCGGCCGAGCTGTTCGCCGTCTTGAACGCCATCGAACCGGCGATTTTGAACGCCATTTCGTTAGAGTCGACGTCGTGGAAGCTGCCGTCGAAGATCGTCGCCTTGAAATCGAGCACCGGATACCCGGCCATGACGCCGCTGGACGATGCTTCCTTGATGCCCTCTTGAATCGCTTTCGAGAATTCTTTGGGAATCGCACCGCCGACGACGGCCCACACGTAGACGTAGCCCGTGTTGGGTTCGCCGGGTTCCAGGCGCAACCAGACGTCGCCGTATTGACCCTTGCCGCCGGATTGCCGGACGAATTTGCCCTGTTTTTCGACGGTCTTCGTGATCGCTTCTTTGTAAGCAACCTGCGGCTTACCGACGTTTGCTTCGACCTTGAACTCGCGCTTGAGACGATCGACGATGATCTCCAAGTGGAGTTCGCCCATGCCGGCGATGATCGTCTGCTGGGTTTCTTCATCCGTCCGCATGCGGAACGTCGGGTCTTCCTGCGCGAGACGGCTGAGCGCCGTGCCGAGCTTGTCCTGATCGACTTTGGTCTTCGGCTCGATCGCCTGCGAGATGACGGGCTCGGGGAACACGATGTTCTCGAGGATGATCGGATTCTTTTCGTCGCAGAGCGTGTCGCCCGTGCGCGTATCGCCGAGGCCGACTGCGGCCGCGATATCGCCCGCGCCGATGGAATCGATGTCTTCACGCGAGTTTGCGTGCATGCGCAGGATACGGCCGATGCGCTCCTTGCGGCCCGAACGCGCGTTATAGACGTACGAGCCCTTCTCGAGAATGCCCGAGTACACGCGGAAGTACGTCAGATTTCCGTACGGATCGGTCGCGATCTTGAACGCGAGGGCCGAGAACGGCTCTTTGTCGTCGGGTTTACGCGTGATCTCGGCGTTGTCGTGCTTCGGATCCATGCCCGTGATGGGCTTGGCATCGAGCGGCGACGGGAGAAAGTCGACGACGGCGTCGAGCAGCGGCTGAACGCCCTTGTTCTTGAACGCAGAACCGCAGAGCATGGGTAGCACGTCGCCGGCGATGGTCGCCTTACGAAGCGCCGTGCGCAGACGCTCTTCGGGGATGTCCTTGCCGTCGAAGAAAAGCTCGAGCAGTTCGTCGTCCTGCTCGGCGATCGCCTCGATCAGCTCCTGACGCCACTTCTGTGCCGTCTCGAAAAGTTCGCCGTCCGCTTCTTCCGTCACGGGAACGTGGTCCATCGTCGAGCCCAGATCGTCCGTATAGATGATCTTGCTCATCGTAAAGAGATCGACGACGCCGAGAAACTCCGACTCCGCGCCGATCGGCACTTGAATCGGCACCGCGCGCGCGCCGAGGCGCTCGCGAATCTTGTCGACGCAATTGAAGAAGTTCGCCCCCATGCGGTCCATCTTGTTGACGAAGATGATGCGCGGAACTTTGTACTTGTTGGCCTGACGCCAGACCGTTTCCGATTGCGGCTGGACCGCGGCGACGGAATCGAAGAGCGCGACGAGGCCGTCGAGCACGCGAAGCGAGCGCTCGACCTCGACCGTGAAGTCCACGTGGCCTGGCGTGTCGATGATGTTGATGCGCGTGTCGCGCCACGTGCACGCCGTTGCGGCGGAGGTGATCGTGATGCCGCGTTCCTGCTCTTGCACCATCCAGTCCATCGTGGCCGCGCCGTCGTGGACTTCGCCGATCTTGTGCGTTCGGCCGGTGTAGAAGAGGATGCGTTCGGTCGCAGTCGTCTTGCCCGCGTCGATGTGAGCGGCAATACCGATATTGCGAGTGTGGTCGAGGGGATATTCTCTAGCGGTTACTGCCATGAAAAATTACCAGCGGTAGTGGGCAAAGGCTTTGTTCGCGTCGGCCATTTTGTGCGTATCTTCGCGTTTCTTGACCGAGGCGCCGACGTTGTTTGCGGCATCCATGATCTCGTTTGCGAGTTTCTCTTCCATCGAGTGGCCGGGGCGCTTACGCGCGTACTGGATCAGCCAGCGCATCGCCATCGCCTGACGGCGATCCGGACGGACTTCCATCGGCACTTGGTAGGTGGCGCCGCCGACGCGGCGCGGGCGCACTTCGACCATCGGCATGGCGTTGGTCATCGCTTGCGTGAACACGTCCATCGGGTCGCGGCCCATCTTCTCGCCGACGAGGTCGAGAGCGCTGTACGTGATGTTTTCGGCGGTCGACTTCTTCCCGGCGAGCATGACCTTATTGATGAAGCGCGCGAGAACTTTGGAGTTAAAGCGCGGATCCGGGAGAATTTGCCGTTTGGGAACGGCGCCCTTACGTGGCATGTGTTCGACCTACCTTATTTCTTGGTGGAGCGCTTGGCGCCGTACTTCGAGCGAGCTTGCTTGCGGTTCGCGACACCCGACGTGTCGAGCGTTCCGCGAATGATGTGGTAGCGGATGCCCGGCAGATGATTGCCCGGACCATCCGTTGCATAGAGCGCC
>CAZZUZ010000285.1:0-4057 GCA_964657315.1 Vulcanimicrobiota bacterium | reverse complement strand
CCCTCGACGATCGCGGTCTTGCCGACGCCCGGCTCGCCGATGAGCACCGGGTTGTTTTTGGTACGGCGCGAGAGCACCTGAATGACGCGGCGGATTTCGTCGTCGCGCCCGATGACGGGATCGAGCTTGCCGGCTTCGGCCGCCTTGGTGAGATCTTGCCCGTAGCGCTCGAGGGAACGGTACGTGCCCTCGGGATTCTGCGTCGTCACGCGCTGATTGCCGCGGACGTCGCGCAAGGCGGAGAGCACGGAGTCGCGCGACAGCCCGGCCGAACGCATCAACTTGCCCGCGGCGCCCTTGTCGTCGATGAGCCCGAGCAGGATGTGCTCCACCGAAACGAAGTCGTCTTTGAGTTTCTGCGCTTCTTCCTGAGCGCGCACGAAAAGCGTGCTCGTGCGGGGCGAGACCTGCGGCTGTACGTCGCCCGAGCCGCCCAGATGCGGGAGCGCTTGAAGCGCGTCGGCAGCCCCCTTCGCAAACGCGGCAGAGTCCACTCCGGCCTTCGCAATGACGGCGGGTACGATGCCGTCGTTCTGTTCCAAGAGAGCCGCGAGCACGTGTTCGGGCTCGACGGCCGGATTGCGGGCCGTGAGCGCACCCTGATACGCCGAGTTGAGCGCCTCACGGGTGCGCTCCGTCATCTTTTCTTGATCCATTCGCACTCTCTAACCACGAGTGCCAGGGTCACGGTTGCGGCTGCATAACTGCTAGGTCGTGAGTCGCAAGCTGATCGGGATCGCGATCGCCCAGGCGATTGGATTATCGATCCTTTCCTATCTGCTTCCGACGTGGCAAGACGAAGAATTCACGCTCGCGACGACCCTGCACGGCATCGCCTACGCACTCCATCGCTCCGTCTTTTACGAGCATCAAGCCCCGGTGTATTTCTTGCTAGTCGCGGCCCTGCGTCCGGTCTCGGCATCGGTCTTCTTCGCCCGCGAGATCTCCGTTGCGCTGGTCGTCGCGACGACGGTCGTTTCGGCGTGGCTCGCACGATCGGTCTGGCCCGGGCGCGACCCGGCGGTCTTCTGCGCGTTGCTCGCGGCAAACCCGTTCATGGTCTTCGCCGCGCTCGAGATCCGGCTCTACGCTCTGGCGCTCTTGCTCCAAGCCGTGTTGTACGTCTGCTTCTTTCACGGCTTCTACGACGGCTCGTCCCGAGGCGCGCGTATCGGCTTCGCCGTCTGCGCGACGATCGCGATTTACACGCAGTACTTCTCCGCACTCAACGTTGCGGGGTGCTGCCTCGCCCTCTTGGTTGCTGGACGCTATCGCACGTTCGTTTCGTGCGTCGTCGCGTCGCTCGTACCGCTGGTGGCGATCCTTCCGATGCTGCCGATCATCAAAGTGCAGTCGGCGGGTGCCATGAGCACGCAGATGGCGCCGACGGCCGGATTCGGCGGCCGGTACGTCCGGCCGGTCGACTTTCTCTTCGCGAGCGCTTACGGATCGCTCTCACACGTCGCGGCGCTCCTGACGAAGGCCGCCAAGGCCGTCGCGATCGTCGCCGCCGTCGTCGCCTGGCCGACGCTCGATCGCCGGTTCCTCGCGCTCTTCTCGATGTTTCTCCTGACGCACCTTGCCTATGCGACGGTCGAGCTGGTGACCCACCGGACCCTTGCCGCGCCGCGGCATTTCGTCGCGCTCTTCTTCCCCGAGGTGATCGCGCTGCTCGCGCTTCTCGCGGGCACGAGCGGCCGGCGCGCGGCGCGGGCCATTGCGTTCATCGCGATCGCGTTTGCGTGCTCGGACGTCGCGGTCATCGCGTCCACCTACGGCAGCCTTAGCAAATCCGGTGACGCGCGCCGTGTCGGGGCGTATCTGGGTGCGCACGCAGTCGGCGGCGACGTGATCGCCGTATTTCCGGGCGATGCGGCCCCCGCTGTGGCGCGTTACTATCCGGGCACGGCCGCCGTGACCGGTTACCCGATCTCGCTGCAGCCGGAAACGTACTCCGTTGATCAATCCATCGTCGGCAGCGAAGAGGAAGCCGTACGCCGCTTTGCGGCGTTGCCGCCATCGAAACATCTCTGGTTCGTCACGATCGGCGGCTGCTCGCCCGGAACCGACGTCAACGGATGCGTCGTCGTCGACGACGCGATCGCCAAGCGATACACACTGCTCTCGAAGGTGACGTTCCACGGAACAAGCGTCCTCGAGCTCGCCCCGCGACGCACACCGTGATCACGCGGAAAGTGGTCCTGGTCGCGGTCGTTCAGGCGATCGTGCTCACGGTGCTCGCGAACGCGCTGCCGACGTGGCAAGACGAAGAGTTCACGCTCGCGACGACCGCTCACGGCGTCGCCTACGCGTTCCATCGCGCGCTCGACTACGAACTCCAGGCGCCGCTGTATTTCGTATTGCTCGCGGCGCTGCGCACGCTCGGGCCCTCGGTCCTGCTCGCGCGCGAATTCTCCGTGCTCACGCAGGTCGCGACGACGTTCGCGTGCGCCGCAATCGCACGGCGCATTTGGCCGCAGCGCGATCCGTGGATATTCTGCGCGCTCGTAGCATCCAATCCGTTCGGCATCTACGCGGCGCTGGATATCCGCACGTACGCGCTCTCGCTGCTCGAGAGCGCGTGCCTGTTTGCGGCGTTCCTCGAGGGCTTCTTCTACGGCAGCGACGTACGCGCGCGAGTCGCGCTCGTCGTCTGCGCGATCCTCGGCCTCTACACCCAATACTTCATCGCGTTCGAGATGATCGCGCTGTTCTTTGCACTCTGTCTGACCGGCCGCGTCGCGGCGGTGCGCGATTACGTGCTGTGCTGTCTGGTCGCCGCCGTGACGTTCGTCCCGCTGGGCCTCTACGTGCGCGGTCAGGCGAGCGGCACGCTCAGCGTCGAGAAGTCGACGCCGCAAGGCTTCGGCGGCATGCTGCTGCATCCGGTCAACCTGCTGCTCTCGCGCGATTATCTGGTCGAGACCGCCCGCTGGCAAAAATTTGCCTATGTAGCGATGCGTCTCGCATTCGTAGCGCTGACGATCGCGGGCAGGCCGCGCTTCGATCGCAAACTTCAGGCGCTGACCGTCGTGCTCGTCGTCGTCGACTCGATCTACGTCGTGCTCGCCGACGTCTTCAAGCTCAACTTGCTGATCCCGCGCCACTTCGTCGCGCTCTTCATCCCGGAGGTCGCGTTCGTCTACGCGCTGGTCTCGTCGTACACGGGCGCCCACGCCCGCCGGTTCGCGCTCGCGACAGCCGCGATCTTCGCACTCGCGAACGGCCTCCAATTTTTCGACATCTACAAAACGGGTGCCAAAGAAGGCGACGCGCGCCGCGTCGGTACCTATCTCGCCGCGAACGCCAAGCCCGGCGATGCGATCGCCGTCTACCCCGGCGACGCCGTCGCACCGATCGCGCGCTACTACGGCGGCGGGCTGGCGATCGAAGGCTTTCCGATTCCGCAGAATCCCGTGACCTACGACGTCGACGCCGCGCTCGTGCGGTCGCCCGCCGAGGCCGCCGCAGCCTTCGACCGTTTGCCCGCGAGCGCGCATCTCTGGTTCGTGACGGTCTTGGTTTGCAACGGCAACATCCACGGCTGTCGCACGACGCTCGACGTCATGCAGCGGCGCTATACCGTCTTGCGTCATGCTTCGTTCTTCGAGGCCGACGTGTACGAACTCGCGAGATCGTCGCGATGAACCGCGCGCTGCCCGACATCGCGAGCGGTGCGTTTCATGCGTATTTCGTCTTCGACGTCGCCGACACGATCGATCTCGCACGCGTCGGCGGCCTCGCCGCAAAAGGCTTCGATCGCGCGCCGCTGCAGCTGCGGCGCGAAGCCTCGGCGACTTCCATCGAGTACGAGACCCAGCCGATCGTCGCGCGCCTGGTCGATGCGGCGGGGGCGCAGGCGCGCATCAAGATCTTCGACTACGGCGTCGTTTCGATCGAACTCGCTTACACGTTTTCCGGTACGTGGGCGGCGTACGCGGCGTACACGCGCCGCCTGCGTCGCGACGACGATCTCATGCGCGAAGCGCGCGAAGCCCTCGACGGATTGCTGCCCGAGATCGCCGCGGCGCTCGACGAACCGCACGAGCCGATCGTC
>CAZZUZ010000284.1:0-4065 GCA_964657315.1 Vulcanimicrobiota bacterium | reverse complement strand
GCGCCCGCACCCAAAATAGCGACCCTCGGCCGCGCCTGCTGCTGCACCATCACCTCGAATCATACGACGAACGGCTTGCGTCCGCTACCGGCCGCACGCGGCCGGCGAACGCGTTGAAGAGGAGGACACCCGCCGCGAAGCCGCCGATGTGCGCGAAGTACGCCGTCCCGCCGCCCTGCTCCGAGAGCACGTGCAGCGAAACGGAGCCGAAGCCGTGTAAGCATTGAACGATCACCCACGCGACGATCACGATAAACGCGGGCCATTGGGACGGATGACGGATTACGAACGCGCCGAGGATGCCCGCGATCGCGCCCGACGCGCCGATGATGGGAACGTGGCTCGAGAGCGACATCGAGACTTGCGCGAGGCCGCCCACGACGCCGCAGGTGAGATAGAACAGCGCGAACTTGACATGGCCGAGTAGCGCTTCGATCTGCGTCGCGAAGAGTGCGAAGAGCAGCATGTTCGAAACGACGTGCAGAACGCTGCCGTGCAGGAATTGCGACGTCACGAGCGTTGCGATCGTCGGAACCGGAAAGCCCTGCGGCTGTACGAGATGGGTCAGATCGTACGGAATGAGCGCGTATCCGTCGATGAACGCGTCGCGGTCGAACCCCCGTGCGATCGTCGATTCCTGGGCGAAGACCACGAGGTTGATCGCGACGATCGCGGCCACGGCGAACGGGAACGCGCGTCTCGGTCCGGGCCCGCGGTTGCCGTCCAAGAGGACTTCGCTAAAACTCGGCCTGCACGCCGAAAACCGTCCGGCGCTGTGCGTGCGAGATGTCGCGCTCGCCGCCGAAGAGCTGGAATTTCGAGGTCGCGTTGACGTTGAGGTACGAGTCCAGCGTCGGATGGCGCAAATCGTAGACGCGCGCTTCGAGTCCGAGCGCCTTCATGGCGACCGATGCCGTGCCGCCGAGCCGCGAATAGAGCAGGCCGCCGCTATAGCTCACCATGCCCGAACGTTTAACCAGTAATGCATTCGCGGTCGAGGTGCCGTTCGAACCGACATCGTTGACGCCGAGCGTCACCCCGGTGCTTCCGTGCGGCAGCAGCAGCAGGTTGAAATCGGTCTGCGGACCGCGATCCGCCGTGAGCAACGGCGAGCGGTTGCGGTCGTAACTGCCGGGACGCAGTGGCGAGAGCACGCCCGCGCGGACCTGCAGTTCGACGAGATCCTTCGTGAACGAGTTCAAGCGCGATTTCAACGCCGCGAGTCCCGTCGGCTGCACGCCCTGACCCGCGTGCACGTTCGCGCCCGCAGTCGAGCCGGGGTAGGGTGCCGGAATCGCGCTCGCGGAGCCGCTCGGCGGAATCGCGGGCATGGATGTCGGGACGAAGCCGGGTGGATACGGCGTTCCGCCCGGAGCCGGCGTGGCGCCGGGATCGATGCCGTAGACGTTTGATTTTCCGCCGAGCTGACCGACGAGCGAATCCACCTTCTGCGTCGTCGCGTCGAGCTGCGCGACGGTATCGCGCAGCTGCGCCTGCGTCTGCGGGTTGGCGGTGACGTTGCGCAAGTCGCCCGTGAGCTGAGCGAAGGTCTTCGCGGTTAGCGCGAAGTCGCGCGTCGTGTCGATGAGATTTTGCTTGACCTTCGTGTTGGTCGCGACGTCGTGCAGCGAATCGACGGTTTCGCCGAACGACTTCGACGTGCGCTGCAGTTGCGCGAGCAGCGAATCGACCTGCACCGAATCGCGTTTGGCCGTCACGTTGAGCGTGCCCGTGAGATCGACGACGTTGGCGCCGGCCGCATCGAGACTGTGCGAGAGCGTATCGGAGATCGTATCGAATTTGCCTTCGAGATGCGTGAGCGAACGGTCCGCGTGTTCGGTGAGATGGTTCGCATTGCGAATCGAAGACGTCAGCTCCGCGAGCAGCGCAGGCTCGGCGTGCTGTAGCTGGGCGAGCACGTCGTCGAGCCGTTTGACTTCGCCTTGCCCCTGTTCGAGCAAATCGCCGATGCTCGTTGGGTTCGCGCCGCGCGGCTGCTGATCGATCGGCAGCACTTCATGTGGAAGCGTCGGAGCGTTGGGAGCCAGATCGCGCGGCGGCTGGATGAGGACGGTCGGGTCGCCCGTGAGCGGCGCTTGAATGAGGAAACGCGAGCCATTGGGGATCTCGTAGCCGGGCCGAATGGCGAGCACGACTTCGGTCGAGTAGTTCGGCTCGAGGGCGATCGAATCGACCGCGCCGATCGGCACGCCGCTCAGGGACACAGTCGCGCCCGAGCGCAGCCCCGAAGCCGTCGCGTAGCGGACGCCGATCCGGTAACCCTGCGAGCGCGTGCCGAAATCGGTCAACACGTAAAATACCGCGAAGATCGCAACGAGGCCGATGACCGTAAAGAGGCCGACTTGTGCTTGTTTGGACATGAACGCCTTCTGCCGGTGCCGATCCGCTACAGCGGAATCGGCCCGACCTCACTTCCCTGCAAGAATTGTTGAACGATCGGGTTGGGCGACCGTTTGATCTCGTCGACCGTACCGTACGCGATGATCGCACCTTCGAAGAGCATCGCGACGTAATCCGCCATCGCGAAGATGCTCGTGAGATCGTGAGAGATGACGACGGCCGTGCCGCCGAGCTTCTCGCGCAGCTTCCTGATGGTATCGGTGAGCAGATGCGTGATGATCGGATCGAGGCCCGTCGTCGGTTCGTCGTAGAGCACCATGCGCGGCCCGGTGACGATCGCGCGCGCGAAGCCCGCACGTTTGAGCATACCGCCGGAGAGTTCCGACGGCATCCGGTCGCGCGCGTCGGCAAGCCCGACCGAATCGAGCGTCTCGAAGACTTTCTTCGCGATTTCCGCCTTCGAGAGCTTCGTATGTTCTTCGAGCGGCAATGCGATGTTTTCGCCGATGGTCAGGCTGTCGAAGAGTGCGGCGAACTGGAACGCGAATCCGATCTGCCGCCGAAAGTCGATGAGATCGCGACGCGAGAGCGAGCGCAGGTCCGTGCCTTCGACGACGACGCGGCCGGCATCGGGCATCCGCAGCCCGTTGAGCAACCGTAAGATCGTGGATTTGCCCGCGCCCGAGAGGCCGATGAGGCACGTGATCGCACCCTCGCGCACGTCGAGCGAACAATTCCGTAGCACGACCTTGTCGCCGTATTTGAGCGTCACGCTCTCGACGCGCGCGTAGATGCCGTCGCCGTCCCCCTTGCGCGGCGTTTCTGCGACCGTCACTTGTTCGTGCTGCCGAAGAGCACGAGTGATAGCAAAAAGTTGGTGATGAAGATCAGGATGATCGACGTGACGACGGCGCCCGTGGTCGCCTTCCCGACGCCGGCGGCGCCCCCGCGTACGCCGAATCCCTGGTAACAGCCGATCGTCACGATGATCACGCCGAAGACGAGCGACTTGAACAGACCTTTGATGAAATCGGAATAGACGCTGAATTCGCGGGCGGAGTCGATGAACGACCCATAGCTGATATTTGCTACCGATTTCGCCAGCAGCATACCGCCCAGTATCGAGGTGATGTCGGCTAAGATCGTGAGCAGCGGGAGCATCAACACCATCGCGACGAGTCGCGGCACCACGAGCATGCGCACGGGAGAGAGCCCGAGGGCCTCCAGCGCTTCGACCTGTTCCGTCACGACCATCGATCCGAGTTCGGCTGCGATGGCGGCGCCGGCGCGGCCGGCCACCACGACGGCCGTGAGCATCGGCCCGAGTTCGCGCGACGACACGTACGTCACCGCGCCGCCGACGAGATCGGTGACGCCGTAGGTATTGGCCTGGTTCGCGGATTCGAGCGAGATCACCATGCCTGTAAACAACGACGTGAGCAGCACGATGACCGTCGATTGCACGCCGAGGAGGCTAGCCTGCGCGAACGTCTCGTTGACGCGAATTTTAAGACGCGCGATGAACGACGCGGCCTCACCGGTCAGAGTCGCGGCGCCGCCCGCGTATTCGAAAAAGTTTTGCGTACCGCGCCCGACGTCTTCGAGGACTTTCACCGGTGCGCGATTTCCTCGATGCTGGCAAGGACGCCTTGCGTGAGTGCGGCGCGCTCGGCGGCTACGCCGCGCTCGGCGGTGAGGTTGAAT
>CAZZUZ010000283.1:838-4108 GCA_964657315.1 Vulcanimicrobiota bacterium | reverse complement strand
GGACTCGTCAAGCAATTCACGCTCGACGCCCTCGATCCGGACGTACGCGCGGTCTATGCCAAGGCCTATGCCGATCTTGAAAAGCTCGGCGCGGACGTCGTCGAGGTCGAACTGCCGACGGCAGACTACGGCGTCGCGACGTACTACTTGATCGCGCCCGCGGAGTGTTCGTCCAACCTGGCACGCTTCGACGGCATGCGGTATGGCTTGCGCGTGGAGGGCGCCGATATCGGCGAGACCTACGAAGCCACCCGTGCGGCCGGCTTCGGCGACGAGGTCAAACGCCGCATCCTCATCGGCACCTACGCGCTCTCGAGCGGCTATTACGACGCGTACTACGTTCGCGCGCAAAAGGCGCGCACGCTCATCGCCGCCGACTTCGCCAAAGCGTTCGAAAAGTGCGACGTCATCGCGTGCCCCGCGGCCGCGACGCCGTCGTTTAAGTTCAACGCGAAAACCGATCCGGTCAGCATGTACCTGATGGACTACTACACGATTCCGATGTCGCTTGCGGGTTTGCCGTCGATGTCGCTGCCGTGCGGCTGGGTTACGCCGGAGGGGTCGTCGCTGCCGATGCCGCTCGGTCTCGAACTCTCGGCACCGCTCTTCGCCGAAGCGTCGCTGCTCGGCATCGCACACGCGTACGAGCGGGCGACGAAGCACGCGCGAACCCATACGATTCCCGCGATCTCGAAGTCAGGAGCGCCCGCATGACGACCGCCACGCTCGACGCGACCGCAATCGACATCAACGGCATTCGATACGAAGCCGTCATGGGCATCGAGTGCCACGTCGAACTCAAGACCGAGACGAAAATGTTCTGCGGTTGCCGTAACGTCTTCGGCGCGGACCCCAACACGAACGTCTGCCCGGTCTGTCTCGGAATGCCCGGCGCGCTTCCGGTGCCGAACAAGCTCGCAATCGAGCTGATGGTCAAAGCGGGTCTCGCCTTCGACGCCGAGATTCCGGCGTACTCGAAGTTCGATCGTAAGAACTACTTCTATCCCGACATGCCCAAGGATTATCAGATCTCGCAGTTCGACATGCCGCTCACGCAGGGCGGCGTCGTTGAGTACTTCTTGCCTGACGGCACGCAAGGCTCGTGCCGTCTCACGCGCATCCACCTCGAAGAAGACACGGGCAAGTCGACGCACGCGTCGCACGACGGCCGTATCGCGAACTCGACGTATTCGCTCGTCGATTTCAATCGCGCGGGCGTGCCGCTGATGGAATGCGTTTCGGAACCCGACATTCGCACGGGTGCCGATGCGGTCGCCTATCTCGAAGCGCTCAAGCGCACCTTCGTCGCGCTCGGCGTCAGCGACGTCAAAATGGAAGAAGGCTCGCTGCGCTGCGACGTCAATCTCTCGCTACGCCCCGCGGGCCAGGCAGAGTACGGGACGAAGACCGAGATCAAGAACATGAATTCGTTCAACTCGGTCGGCCGTGCGATCGAGAGCGAGATCAACCGTCAGGCCGAGATCCTACGCGCCGGCGGCCGGATCGAACAGCAGACGCGCGGTTGGGACGAAAACACCGGCACCACGCACATGATGCGCAGCAAAGAGAAAGCGCACGACTATCGCTATTTTCCCGATCCCGATCTCGTTCCGATGGAGTTCTCGCCCGACGACGTCGCGCGCTTGCGCACGGAACTCGGCACGCTGCCGCAGACGCGTATCGCCACGCTCGTGAGCAAAGACAAGCTCTCGATCGTGCAGGCTCACCAGATCGCCGACAAGTCCGGGCTCGGTGCCTACTACGATGCGGCGGTCGCCGCCGGCGGTAAACCGCAGCCGGTCGTCAATTATCTGCTCGGCGACCTCTCGCGTCTCGCGAACGAAACGGGCACGCCGGTGTACGAATCGCGCGTGACGCCGCAGGCCGTCGCCGAACTCATCGGGCTCACCGATGCGGGCACGATCAATTCGAAAACGGCAAAAGATCTCATCACGCGTCTGTGGGCCGACGGCGGCTCGCCCAAGGCGATCGTCGAGAGCGAAGGCCTCGGCCAAGTCAGCGATGCCGGAGCGATCGACGCGATCGTCGCCGACGTCCTCGCCGCGAACGAGAAAACCGTGGCCGATTACAAAGCCGGCAAGACGAAGGTCATGGGCTTCCTCGTCGGTCAGGTGATGAAGGCGAGTAAAGGCAAAGCCAATCCCGCGCTTGCGGAAGAACGGCTGGCGGCACAGCTGTCGGCGTAGACGACATAAGCGGGACGCACGATCATCCGACTCGGGGTGGCTGCAGGTGCGGCGGTCGAGGCGGCCGCCGGCGCTATATCGGGATCGGGGCTCGCTTCTTGGGCGTTCGCAGCGGTCCCGAGAATGGAAAGAAACGCCGCGATCAAAGCCAACCGTGGCGCCCGGCTGCATCGATCGTGAGATTTTCGGGGTTATCGACGAGGTGAAAGCGCCATTTCCGGCCGCTCTCTTCGGCCGTCCGGCACATCGTGCCGGAAAACGAAATTGAGCGACCGCCTCGCCGACGACCGGAGCCTCGAAGTCTTGGATTTCGAGGCTATTCGCGCGCTCGTCGCCCGCGTAACGTCGACCGACAAAGCCGCCGAGCGAGCCCGGACCATGGTGCCGCAGACCGATATCGCGATCGTTCGCCTCGAGCAGGCGGCCACGGTGGAAATGCGCCGGATCGCGACGGACGCATCCTTCGACTTGCCGCGCACGCGCGACGTCGAAGCCGCGCTCTCGCTAGCGGAGCGCGGCGGAACCGTCAACGCGGAAGATCTGCGCGACGTCGGCATCGCGCTCGCCGCGGCGGACGCGGCGGTGCGGCGTATCCGGGTGAGCTCGACGCCGATTCTGCAAGCGCGCACGGCGGCGGCGACGCCGCTGCCGGAAGTCGCCGCAGCGATCGATCGCGCCATCGGCGAGCGCGGGGAAATTCTCGACCGGGCTTCGCCCGCGCTCGCGCGCATCCGTCGCAACACCCTGCTCGCGCAGGACGACGCGCGCGAACGCCTGCAAGCGGTGTTGCGCTCGTCGCGGTACTCCAAGGCCATTCAAGAGCAGATCGTCACGGTCCGCGAAGGCCGGTTCGTCGTGCCGGTCAAGGCCGAATTCGCGAACGCGCTCCCGGGCGTCGTGCACGATACGTCCTCGACCGGCCATACGCTCTTCGTCGAACCGCTCGACGCGCTCGAGGCCAACAATCGTCTGCGCACGCTGCGTTTAGACGAGCAGCACGAGATCGCGCGCATTCTCGGCGAACTCTCGTCGCTCGTCGGGGCGCGCGCGCCTCGTGCCCGCA
>CAZZUZ010000283.1:0-828 GCA_964657315.1 Vulcanimicrobiota bacterium | reverse complement strand
CAACCTCGACGCGCTCGCCGATATCGACTTCATCCTCGCGCGCGTTCGCGTAGCGCAAAGCATGGATGCGATCGCTCCGGCGATCGTCGACGCGCCGCACGTTGCCGTCGTGCGCGGGCGCCATCCGCTCGTCGGCGGCCGCGTCGTCCCGCAATCCCTCGCACTCGACGACGAGACCCGCATGATCGTCATCAGCGGTCCGAACATGGGCGGCAAGACGGTCGCGCTCAAGCTCGTCGGGCTCTTCGTTTCGATGGCATATTGCGGCATGCACCTTCCCGCGGACGAAGGCACGACGATCGGGACGTTCGATTTTCTCGGCTGCGACATCGGCGACGAGCAGTCGATCGCCGGCAACGCATCGACGTTCTCGGCGCATCTGCGCCGGCTGCGGACGCTCGTCGAAGGTGCGGGTCCGCGCTCGCTCATCCTCGTCGACGAAATTGCGAGCGGTACCGAACCCGGCTCCAGCGCCGCCCTCGCGACGTCGGTCGTCGAATATCTGCTCGAGCGCGGTACGCGCGGCATCGTGACCACGCATAGTACGGAACTCAAGCTTTTCGCGCACGATACCGCCCACGTCGCGAACGGCAGCGTACGCTTCGACCCGGAAACCTACGCGCCGACGTACGAGCTCGACCTCGGCTCGCCCGGTCAGTCGCTGGCGTTTCCGCTCGCGCGTACGATGGGCTTGCCTCCGGAGATCGTCACGCGAGCGGAATCCCTCCTCTCGACGAGCGAGCGCGACTACGATCGCGCGCTCGAAGAACTCTCGCACGTCCGCTCGCAAGCGGCTGCGGAGCGCGACGCGCTGCGCGTGCTGCACCG
>CAZZUZ010000282.1:0-4116 GCA_964657315.1 Vulcanimicrobiota bacterium | reverse complement strand
GGCACTGCTGCCGCTCGGACATGACGCGAAGCCGCTCGATCCGCTGGGCATCATGAATCCCGGTAAGATCTTTCCGCTGCCCGGCGGATCGACCGCGTTCGAATTACCGTAGGCGCCGCCACGCGCCGAGTGTAAACACGTAGGCGATGATCGAGACTCGAGTTAGCGGCTTTGCCGGTCCGGACGTGCCTCCGTCGGACGTGTACGATCAATGCGTGCGTTGCGGGCTCTGCCTGCCGACGTGTCCGACCTACGTCGAAACGCTCGTCGAGACGTCGGGACCGCGCGGACGCATCTCGCTCATCAAAGCCGTCGATGAGGGGCGGCTCGATCTCACGAGCCCCGGCTTCATCCATCAGATGTCCGAGTGTCTCGACTGTCGCGCGTGCGCGAACGTGTGCCCGTCGGGCGTGCAGTACGGCCGCTTACTCGAACCCGCGCGAACGCAGATCGAACGTGCGACGATCGGGCAGCAGCCGCCCGGGCGCCGTCTGGGCCGCTGGTTCGCGCTCTCGGTGCTCTTCAAGCATCTCTGGACGATGCGCGCGGTCGCGGCGCTCCTACGTTTTTACGAGAAGAGCGGTCTGCAGGCGTTCGTGCGCGGCACGGGCTTGCTCGAGACGTTCGGCCTCGACCGGCTCGAAGCGATGTCGCCGAGAATTTCGGACCGCTTCTTCGTCCCGAGCGACCAGCGCTGGCCCGCGCGCGGCGCCGCACGCAAGTCGACCGCGTTCTTTCACGCGGGCTGCATCATGCAAGTCGCGTACGCCGCGACCGGTGAAGCGACGGTCGACGTCCTCACCCGTGCGGGCTGCGACGTCATCGCACCCGCGGCCCAAGGCTGCTGCGGCGCGATCGCCGTGCACGCCGGCGACATGGCGCAAGGCCGCGAACTCGCCAAGCGCAACATCGTGGCGTTCGAACAGTCCGGCGCCGACGTCTACGTCGTCAACGCTGCGGGCTGCGGTTCCGCGCTCAAAGAGTATCGCGACCTCTTCGAGGGCGATTCGCAATGGGAAGAGCGGGCGCACGCCTTCTCCTCCAAGGTTCGCGATGTCACGGAATATCTCGATACGATCGGCCTCGGCCCCGGCCTCGGCGCGCTACCGGACGTGGTAACGTACCAAGAGCCTTGCCATCTCGTGCACGCGCAACGGATCTCGGCCGCGCCGCGCCGTCTGCTCGCGCAGATCCCGGGCATCGAGCTGCGCGAGATGAACGAGAGCTCGCTCTGCTGCGGCAGCGCGGGCGTGTACAACATCACGCAGCCGGAGATGGCGCAGCGGCTCGGTAAACGCAAGATCGAGAACGCGCTCGCGACGAGCCCGACCACGATCGCGACGGCGAATCCCGGTTGCGCGTTACAATTAACCAACCATTTGCGCGAAGCCGGTCACGAAGCCGTTGGGGTCAAGCACGTCGTCGACCTACTCGCGGAGTCGTACGCGGCCGGTGAGGCGGCCGGTTCCGCCGCGGCGGGCGGCTAGAGGCCGACCATCCGTTTTTCTTCGACGAGTGCGTCTTCGAGCGTCGGATACACGGCGAACACGCCGAGCAATCCCGTGATGCGCAGCAGCCGTAAGATCTGACCTTCCTGCGCGACGAGACGGACGGAGCCTTCCTTTTCGGTGGCCCGCTTGTGCGCGCCGATGAGCGCTCCGAGGCCGGTGGAGTCGACGAATTCGAGCTTGCTCAGATCGACGACGATATCGTGCTTGCCGTGTTCGGCCGCTTCCAACAATGCCGCCCGCAGCGACGGCGAGGTCGCGATGTCGAGGCTCCCACCGAGGGCAAAAAGTTGGACTCCGCCGTTGCGGGCGGTGGAAACGTCGATGGTGAGGGTGTCTTGCGCCATGTCATCCTTCGTATTCGCGCCATTCTACGATAGCCCCGTCGGCGAAGCCGACGAACGCGCATCCGGGCCGCTCGTTCCGACGCCCGCGTTCGTCATAAACGGAGAAGCGGTAACGAACTGCGGCGCGGTCTCCTTCGACGAGCGTTTCGTCGACGTCGAATTCGAAGCGCGGACCGTCGCGAAAAAACTTTGTAAAGTGTTGAACTATTGCGTCCCGTCCGAGAATCGGCGTGCGACCGTTCTCGCAGTAGACGGCATCTGGGGAAAAATATGCCGACGAGCGCAGCGCGTCGCCGGCGCGCCAAGCATCGAACAATCCGCTCAGTGCTTTGCGGATCATGCTGGGGTGGCTGGATTCGAACCAACGAATGGAGGCTTCAAAGGCCCCTGCCTTACCGCTTGGCGACACCCCATCGCGCGTGACCCGTCACACGTTTCCGTGTTTCGGCCGCGCCAACCCTCTGCGGGTCGCGCTATGCAGGAACCATCGCGGTGCAGAATCTGCAACGGCGGGCCGCCGCCGGAATATCGCTCAGACATTCCGGGCATTCTTTGAGCTTCGGTTCTTCGGCGGCCTTCGGTCCGAACCGCGTCGTGATCTGATTCATCGGCGTCACGACGAAGAAATAGATCGCGAACGATACGAAGATGAAGTTGATCAGCGCGTTGACGAAGTCGCCGTACGAGAACGCACTGTTATTGATCTCGAAGGTCAGCTTCGAAAAATCCGGCTTGCCGAACACGGCCGCGATCAGCGGCGTGATCAGGTCTTTGACCAGTGCCGTCACGACCGCGCCGAACGCCGCACCCATGATGACGGCGACGGCTAAGTCGATCACGTTGCCGCGCATGAGGAACTTACCGAAGCCTTTGATCATCGCGCCTCAGGTACTACGTAAAAGAAAATAGCCCCGCCGGAAAACGAGGCCATCTTCGAATACTCGGCGGTCGAGCGTCTAGCGGAGGTCGGCGACGCGCTTGGCACCGATGTAGCGTGACGCCCAATACGATTGTGCGAGCGGGCTGACCATCACGCCGTGACTCGAGCTGTGGATGAAGCGGCCGTTGCCGACGTAGATGCCGACGTGCGACGGTCCGGGCTCGTAGGTCTGAAAGAACACGAGATCGCCCGCGCGCAGGCCGCCCGTGGTCGGGCGTCCGGCATAGTACTGCGCGTCGGCCGTCCGCGGTAGCGAAATGCCGAGCATCGCGAAGACGTGCTGCGTGTAGCCCGAGCAATCGAAGCCGCTCGGCGAGGTTCCGCCGAAAACGTACGGCGTTCCGATGAAGCGCATAGCGCTGCGGGTCAGGCTCATCGCGATCGACGAGGTGCGGCTAATGATGCCGCTGGCGAAGCGATGCAGCGCTTCGACCTTCTGTGCGTGCTGCGCGAGCTTGGAGGCGTGCACGGAGATCTTCTTGGTTTCGGGACCGCCCCACATCGCGAGATCGCCGTCTTGCGGCATCGTCGAAGCGACTTCGAGCTTGCGTAGCTCGGCGCGGGTTGCGGGAGCGATCGCATACGGCGCGTCGGCGGCCGGAGCGCCGGCGCCCGGAGCCTGCAGCGCGAGGACCGCACCGGGCTCGACGGTGGACGTGCCCGCGATCTCGTTGATGCGCGTCAGATCGCCGATCGAAACGTGTTCGCGTGCCGCAATCTCGGCGAGGGTTTCGCCCGCTGCGACCGTGTGAACGTGAGCGTGGGAGCGGGCATCGGCGGCACCGGTCAGGGCGCCTGCGAAAACAACGGCAATCGCTGCCGCGCTGAATGAACGGATCAAGCTTCCTCTTTCGACGCCTACGAGGTTAGTTGACGGGTTCGGGCGTGAGGGTTGCCCGTGCGCCGACCGGCGCATTCACCCCACCTGGAAGTCCCCCGCTCCGAGCGCACTCGGATTCGGCGATTTGGCGTGGTTATTTGAAGTTTGGAGCGTTTGACAATAGCAAACCGAGCGAGGCTCTAGGGCCCACCCATTCGAAGTCCGGCGTACCGGATCTCCGACTCGACTCGACTTGGCCGCAAGAAAACGGTGTCCTGCTGATATTCGGCGTGATATTTACGGGCTTTAGTCTCACTGCTGGTTAAGGCGTCACAGTCGGCTGCGGCGACGGCACGTACGTTTTGGGCGCGAACACCGCTTTGAGGACGTCGGGCGAACCCGGAACGCGCACGAGATGCGGGTATCGCGGGCCCGAACTCGCGTCGACGGCGATCGTGCGCACGAAGTCGCCGTCGTCGAAGACGATGGAGAGCGGCGCGG
>CAZZUZ010000281.1:0-4128 GCA_964657315.1 Vulcanimicrobiota bacterium | reverse complement strand
CTACGCGCATCAGAGCGAGATCGTGTGACGCGAGAACGTCGAGCCGAAGACGTCTTTGCCGAACGACGTCGTGCCCGGGAAGGCCGCGAAGCCGAGATAGGAGAGACCGAATTCGTCTTCGATCGAGCGAAGCGTCGCGTAATGGTTGTAGCTCGAGCCCGAGACCGTCCCCGGCGGGATGAAGGGCGAGAGCAGGATGGCACCGGTCTTGCCGCCGCCGGAGCCGTCGGTGATGCCGGTCGCGCCGGGCGGGATACCGGGCGTCGTCGTGTTCGGGTCGATCTCGGCCGTTTCGTTGCAGCACGACGTGCCGTCGAACGTCGTGTCGGTGCCGACGCTCGCGTTCTTCGACGGACTCGATTCGTCGAAGTTGATGATCAGCAGACCGTCCTGTTGGAATGCGGGCGAACGCGTGATGATCGGCACCCATTTTTGCAAGAAGGCGTTCTCGTTGTCGTAGGTGGGATCGGTCGTGCCCGCGATGCCGGGCGCCTTACACGGCACGTCGTGGCCGTCGTCGCAGAGATTCGGGGTGATGAACGAAAAATTGGGCGTCGTCGCCACGGATTTCAAGTCGTTGGTCAGCGTCGAATCGTTGAGCTGTTCCACATTCTTGGCGCACGAGCCCGACGCGATGAGCGACGTGAAGTAGACGAACGGATTGTGGCGCTGCGCGTACTGATCCTGCGGTTTGCCGTTGCCCGCCGCTTGCGCGCCGAGCGTGAGATCGGTGCCGCCGTAAACGCCGGTCGTCGCGGTCGGCTGCGTTTGACCGCACGTCGTGCCTTCGCGCGTCGAATCGAGTCCCATGTCCTCCATGTAGCCTTTATAGGTGAACCCGGCCGACGTGAGCTGGTCGGCGAGCGTCATGGTCGTCGACGGATAGACGCAGCCGGAACCCGCGACTTGGTTGTAGGCAACCGTGGTGCTGCCCGCGATCTGCGTGTACGTCGTACAGTCGCCTTGGTTCGCCGTCGTGACGGACTCGCCGCTGATGAGCGAGACGTAGTTGCCGAGGCTGTAGTGGCTCGTGCCCCAGTAATTCGGAACGAACGCGCCCTGCGCCGAAACGGTGTTCTGCAGATACGGAACGGGCATCAGACTGCCGAACGTATTGTCCTCGGCTTGGTTTTCGAGAATGAGCACGAAGACGTGGCGCAGCGCGGGCGTGCCGTTTGCGTTGAGGGGCACGGGCGTCGCGGTCGCGACCGGCGTCGGCGAGGGGCTCACCGTGGGTGCGACCGGATTGCCGCTGTTATCGCTGCAGCCGCCGAGGCCGAAGGCAAAGACGAGCGGCAGGCCGAGCAAAAAGCGTGAAAGCTTCATCGGTATGGTCCTTAAGCGTAACCGGAGTGACGAACGATGGCGCCGTTTGTTCGATGCGAGCCGCAAACCTGTACGCTTAAAAGAAAGTTAATGTCCTTAACTTCAGAAGTGGTTCGATCGTTTGCCCCGACGGTACGATGGGCGTCCGTGCGCGGTGCGAAGCGGTGCAGGAGGCGCGGCCGCGCGATGCAATGCTCGCCCGATGAACTACGATCTCCGTTTCACGGCGCGCGCGAACACGCGCGCGTTCGAGACGCGGGAGATTCGAGCATATTTCGATTGGGGGCCGCAGTGGAAGTCGATCGCGCGCGAAGCGGTGTATGAAAACGAGTACACGGGCGTGTATCTCTACGTCGATTTCGAACCCGAGGCCGCGTCGCCGCTGCGGCTATCGCTCAACCTCTATCGGCCGTCGATCTTCGCGCTCGAAGCCGCCGACGTCGTCGAAGAGATCGTCGGGCGCTTCGGCTTCGACGTCGACGACGTTCTCGCAGGGACGGGCGGTCAGTTCGATCGCGCGGCATTCCTCGCGTCGTGGAACGCGGCAAACGCCGCCGCGACCCGCGAACTCGCGGACACCGAGGAACGATTCGCCTATCCGGCCGAGGCGCTCGTTCGCGATTGGTCGTGGAACCGTTTCGCAGAGAGCTGCGATGGCGAACTCGAAGGCAGCTACCTCGCGCGCATCGTTTATCATAATACGTCGGGGCCGGTTCGCTCGTTTGCGATGATCCCGTACGCGATGCCGTCGATCGTGCCGTGCCTCGACGACGTGCTGCTGGCCCGAGGAAGACGGTCGGTGCTCAAGCGTTCGGCGATTATGGAGACGTCGCTGATCTCGCTCGACGACTTGCGCCCTCGATGCGGACCCGAAGAGACGATCCGCGGCTATTCGTGCGTGCGAATTGCAGAACCGCGCCTTCTCTTTAAGAAATGCTTTTCGGCGAACGACGAGGGAAGCGAACCCGCGATCGTCGATACCGGCATCCTAGTGGATGAAGCATTGCTCCCGGCCGCGATCCGTTGATGCGGCTCGCCGCCTACACCGCGTTGTTTTTGGTTGCGGCGTGCGAGTTGCCGTCGATTGCGTTCGCCGACCCGTCGCCCGCCCCGTCACCGTCGACGTCGCCCGTGTCAGCCGCTTCGATAGCTCCCGATGCCGAAGATCCGGCCGTGACGGTCAAAGCGAAGCGTTATCTCGCAGACGCGCAGTCCGGTACGATCGATCGTTCGCTCCTATCCGAGCGCATGAATACGGCACTTACGCCCGACGTCGTCGCCGCCGTTGCGGCGCGGCTCGGGCCGCTCGGCACGCCGTCTTCGTTTGAATTCGTGTCGCGCAAGTCGACGGGCCCGTACGAGCAGTTCGTCTATAAGCTCACGTGGCCGACCGGCACGTTTAACGAGATCTTCGTGTACGACGGCTTCGGCAAGATCGCGGGCCTCCTGTTCAAGCCGATCTAGAGCAGCACCGGCATTAAGCGCTCGCCTACGATTGCCATCTAGCGAGCAAAGCGAGCCTCATGCTGGGATTTCTCACAGGCGGATTCACATTTTTTTGCTAATACTAGCGGAAACATGCGGCGAATCGCGTTGGCGTATCGGTCGGTTCTCTTTGGCGTTTGCGCGACGCTGTCTTTGAGCGCGTGCGGCGGCGGGTCGGCCGCGATGAATCCTTCGCACGCAGATGCTTCTATAACCGCGACGACGCCGTCGTCGCACGAGAGCGCGCAGAGCCCGGTGCTCTCGCACTCCGTCGAACGTGCCGCTGCCCAATACGCGCTCTCGGCGCTACGTCCGCTCGTTTTCGGAGTGACACGTCTCGACTACGGCGTCATGCGAACGGCCGGTGCGCGAACCCCGTCGGCGGCGAGTACGTGGCTGCGCGGTAGCGGCGAACGGGCGGCGTGCACGGCGGGCAACACGTCATCCGCGACGAACCAGCGTTCTGCCGACGGCTTACAGAATCGAACCGTCACGACGTTCGTCGATCACGTCTACTATGACCGCGCGTGTGCGTCGCTGTGGCGCACGGAGACCGGCACCATAACGACGACGACCGATCTCAATGACGACGACGTCGATTATTCTTCGATCGCGGGGATCGAAACGATACACGACGCGAGGGGCCGCGTGGTCGAGGTCGATCAGGTCAGCGCCGGCTCCGATAGTCCCGGCAACGCGCCGCCGTCGTATTCGCTGAGCGTTTCCGCGAACACGCCGGGCAGCGGTGCGAGCGATACGTTCTTCGTCGACTGCGATGCGTCGCAGTGCCAGTACGGAGACATCACCGGTCTCGCGACGACCGATCCGTATCCGGCGGTCGGCGCGTTCGTCATCGATCGGCCCGACGGCTTGGAAACGCACACGTTTACGGGCGTCGAAGCGTTCGGCGTCGCCGGTTCGCGCGCCGCGACGGCTTTCGGCGGCAACGGCATCACGGGCCAAGCGCTCACGCGCGACCTCGAAGCCAAACGCGAGACGTCGCGCGACGCCGCAGGCAACGTCACGATCTCCCTTTCGCTGCGCGACGTGCCGATCGACGTCGCGAGCTCCGCGACGTTTTCGGGAAACGCGATCTCGGGATCGGTCGAACGGGCGAGCGATGCCTTCGCGGTCGCGAAATTTGCGGTCGACGTCAACGGTTACGGCACGATGACGTACGCCGACGGCACGCAAGGCACGATCGAAGGATTCGGCATCACGAATTGATGCGCGCGCGGGTATAGCGTCCGCGTGAAAATTCTCGCGCTCACGGGCGCCGCTGCGGTCGAGATTCGGCACCTTTCCCGACGATTCGGC
>CAZZUZ010000280.1:0-4152 GCA_964657315.1 Vulcanimicrobiota bacterium | reverse complement strand
AGAACGACGAATTCTTTTACACGTGCGCGCCGAACGACGTCGCGGCCGAGATCTACGCGTGCGGCAACGGTCCGCTACGCGAGACCGAAGTGAGCATCGACGGCACGCCCGCCGGCGTCGCGCCGGTGACGCCGTGGATCTTCACGGGCGGCATCGATCCGTATCTCTGGGCGCCGATCCCGGGCGCGCAGACGCTCGAATTCAAACCCTATCGCATCGATCTCTCACCGTTCGCGTCCGTGCTCTCGAACGGCAAGCCGCACACGATCTCGATATCGGTCGACAACGCCGACTCGTATTTCCAAGGTTTCGCGACGCTCTTCGCCTATCAGGACGTCGGCCTCAAACGCGCCCTCGGCGCCGTCACGCTCGATACGCTGACGCCCGATCCGCCCGCGACGACGACCGAAAACCTCAGCGGCTCGCAGCCGTCCGTGCAAGGCTCGATCCTCGTGACGCAAAAGCGTTCGTACGCGATCTCGGGCTACGTCAATACGTCGCACGGCCGCACGTACACGAACGTCGTCTCGACGCTGCAATTCTACAACAAGCAGCGATATACGAACGAGTCGGCAACGACGGGGGACACGGCGATTCTCCAGGCGACGACCGACGATACGACGGTCACCACGGCGGGCGGAACCGGCGGCGGTTACACGCATACGAACGTATCGTATCCGCTCGCGATTCGCATCGACTTCACCGAGGACGAGAACGGCAACGGCTCGCAGGTCACGGCAATCGATCAGAAGATCGTCGAGTCGGAGATGACGGCCGGCCCGTCGGGCGTTTCGGGCACGTACGAATCGAACGAGGTGACGCCCGCGGACACGCTCGATATCTCCGGCGGCTCGATCAGCGGCAACAGCGGTCAGTCGAGCGCGCAGGCGGTAACGGTCTCGACGACGAGTAGTCCGTCGCAGTGCTACACGCAGATCGTCAAAGCGTCGGCCGGCGTCGTGACGTCGGTCGGACGCGGCTTCTGTTTCGCAAGCGAACGCAACGCCATCGAACGCGCGTTACAGCGGCATTAGAACAGCTGTTTTGCGAAGTACGTATACGTCAGGGCCGCGGTGAACGAACGCTCCTTGATGTTTGCACCGGAGGCGTGGCCGCCTTCGGTGACTTCGTAAAAATAGTACGGGATCTTCGAGGACGATAGTTTAGCCGCAAACTTTCGTGCGTGCTGCGGGCCGACGCGGTCGTCCTTCGTCGTCGTAAACAGAAACGGTGTCGGATACTTCGCCTTAGGATCGATGTTGTTGTACGGCGAGATCGACGCCAGAAATGCACGCTCGTCGGGGTTGGCGACGGTTCCATACTCGCCGACCCACGACGCGCCCGCCGCGATCTTCTCGAAACGCAGCATGTCCAGCAACGGGACCGCGATGAAGACGGCGTTCCAGAGTTCGGGGTGCTGTTCGAACTCGACGCCCATCAAGAGCCCGCCGTTGCTGCCGCCTTCGATTCCGAGATGGCGCGGCGACGTGAATTTCTTGTCGACGAGATCTTTGCCGACCGCGGCAAAGTCGTCGTAGATGCGCTGCCGGTGCGTTTTGAGGCCCGCATCGTGCCAGGCCGGCCCGAACTCGCCACCGCCGCGGATGTTCGCGAGCACGAACGAGCCGCCGGCTTCGAGCCACAGTTTTCCGAGCGTTCCGTTGTAACTCGGCGTGCTCGAAACCCCGAATCCGCCGTAGGCGGTGAGGATCGTGGGCGTCGTGCCGTCGATCGGCATGTCCCTACGGTGGACGAAGAAATACGGCACCCGCGTACCGTCTTTCGAGGTCGCTTCGCGCTGCTCGACGACGTCGCGCGATGCATCGAACTTGGCGCCCGACGACTTGACGACGGCGAACGCGCCGGCCGAAGCGTCGCCGTAGTAAATCGTTGTCGGTGTGAGAAAGCCCGTCACGCTCAAAAACGCACTCGGCGTGGAGGGGTCGGTATCGACGATCGAAATCGCCGAGTTGTCCGGTAGTGCTATCGGCGTGCGGGACCACGTGCCGTCCGCCGCGGGTTCGTAGCTGAACGCGCGGCCGTTGACGTTCTCGAGCGCCGTCACGATGAGACGGTCGTGCGTCGCCGCGACGTTCTCGAGCGTCTCGCGTTTGCTCGGAGCGAAGACGATCGTCGGTTTGAGCGCCGCCGGATCGGCGACCAGCTCGGCGTAATCGAGCGAGACGAGCGAGCCTTCGGGAAAGACGGAGCCGTTCGCGGTCCACGGTTTGTCGAGGCGGACGAGTACGTGCCCGCCGACCATCGTCTGAAAGTCCGACTGGAGCGGCATGTCGAGTTTGTGCGGTCCGTCGGGAAGAAGCAGGCTCTTCTCCGAGTCGAAGAACGATACTGCGCGGTCGAGTACGAAGATGCGATGCGCCGAGGCATCGTGCATTTCTTCGACGGCGACTTCGTCGTCGGTCGCCGATCCGCGGAAGACGGCGGTTGCCGCATCGAGCGGTTGACCGCGCTTGAGCATCCGCACGTCGAACGGGTAGCCCGCACTCGTGAGTTCGCCCGCGGACCACTCTCGCGAAACGAGCAACGCGTCGTCGGTCATCCAGACGACGCTCTGCTTTCCATGCGGCAGCACGAAGCCGTCGCCGGCGAACGCATGCGTCGGCAAATCGAACTCACGCACGGTGCTCGCGTCTTCGCCGCCGTCGCTGAGCCAGATCAGACAGCGTTTGCGGCTGGGCGAATCGCAATCCGCGCGCTGCCAGATCCAATTCTTGCCTTCGGCTTTTGCGAGCGCGTCGAGATCGAGCACGGTCGTCCAGTGCGGCTCCGCTTTCGCGTAATCATCGATCGACGTCGACCGCCAGATGCCGCGAACGTGCTCGGCGTCTTGCCAGAAGTTGTACACCGTGCCGTCGATGATTTCGGGCACCGGAATGCGGTCGCTCGCGCTCGCGATCTGGGTCGCTTGATCTTCGAAGGCCGCAAAACGCGGATCCTTCGCGAGCACCGCGAGCGTCTTGGCGTTCTCGTCTTCGACCCATGCCTGCGCGCGCGCGCCGTTGACATCTTCGAGCCAGAGAAACGGATCGGCCGTTTGCGCGCGGGCGACGGCGGCGACGGCGAGCGTGAGTCCGGCGGCTAGGGCGACGATGCGAACGAACATGATACCTCGGGTCGTTATTGCGGCAAGACTTTTCCGATGACGTCGCCGATGCCGGCGGCGCGCGCGTAGCCCGGCGGGACGTCGAAATCGGATTCGGGGAGAACGTTCTGCGCGATGCTCGTCGCATCGAGGCGCAGCGACGACTGCGGGATGTCCTTGGTCTTCACGCTCGCGGCGATCTCCACCGGAATCTCGCCGAGGTCGTCGGCGAGTTTGAGTTCGCCGTGGAAATCTACAGATTCGCCCGAAACGGTCGTCTTCTTGTACTCGAAGTGTAGGCCGGTGGACGGATGTCCGTTGGTTTTTCCGTGACCCGTGAGCGCGAGCAGCACGCTGAACGTCTTGTCGTCCTTGAGCGTACGCAGGAAGGTGAAGACCGCGAAGAGTCCGTTCGTCGTGCTCGCGGCGGGCGAAGTCGTCACCGCGGGCTGCGGCGTCGCACTCGCCGCTTTAGCCGGCGGCGAATAGTACAGCCGTTTCGCACTCGACCAGACCACGTACGTCGACGCCCTGCGATCGTAGATCACGGTGAAGCCGCCCGGTGGAAAGAGCTGCGTGGACATGAGCGTCGAGAGGGTCGGGTCGGCCCCGGGAATGCCGAGGGAGAGCACGTCGATGCGAATATCCGGGTCGCGTTCCTCGAAAGCGATGTTGCCACCGATGGTGACGTTCGCGCCCGCTAGCGACGTTTGGATAACGAGCGCGCCCTTGCCCGCGTAGCCCGGAGCGTCGTCGGCGAACGCCGGCGCGGACAGCGTCGCAGCGAACACGGCGGCGCAGAACGTCGCGTGCGAATGCGTCACGCGGCACCGAGGTAGACGGTGCCCGCTACCTGGGTGCCGAGATGCCGGTCGGTGAGGAACTCGACGATCGCCGCGTGCGCGATGCGTCCGTCGAGGATCTGCGCCGCGCCTACGCCCGCGCGAACGCCGAGTGCGGCGGCGCGAACGGCCGCGCGCAGGTCGTCCGCGATGTCCTCGCGTTCGGCCAGCGCCAATGCCTCGGCGGGCGTGAGTTCGGCGACGAGC
>CAZZUZ010000279.1:0-4153 GCA_964657315.1 Vulcanimicrobiota bacterium | reverse complement strand
ACGTCCATCTTCGGGCCGTCGCCCGTGCCGACGTGCTCGCCGATGTAGAGCATCGGCGCTTCGTCTTTTTCACCCTCGCCGATGACGACGACACCATCGATATCGACTTCGCCGAGGACCCCGCGCATCGCATCGACCGCCGCCTGATCGACGCCGTTCTTATCGCCTCTGCCGACGAGCTTACCGGAAACGATCGCAGCGGCTTCCGTTGCACGCAGAAATTCTAACTCGACGCGAGCGTCGATCCGTCGTCTCGCCATGGCCGTCTCGCATTTACGCCCGCGCTCCCGAACCCTTGCGTCGATGGTCTGTAGAAAAAGAAGTCGGACCAAAGTCGCACAAGCGCTCCGCACCGTCGCGTCGAAGACGGCGAAATGCAGACGATGACGGCGCCGCGGCTCCGCGACCGGTTTCCCACCCTCGAGTCGAGCACGTATCTGGTCTCCCACAGCATGGGCGCGCCGCCGCTCGGCGCGAAAGCCGCGCTGAGCGATTTCTGGGACGCCTGGGCCGCGAACGGCCCGGAAGCCTGGAACGCTTGGCTGCCGCAGATGGCCGAAATCGCCGACAATCTCGGCCGCATCTTCCACGCACCGGCCGGCACGGTGTCGCTGCTGCCCAACGTTTCGCTCGCGATGGCCGTCATCGGTTCGTCGCTCACGTTTGCGCCCGAGCGCGACGAAGTGATCGTCGAGTCGCTGCAGTTTCCGTCGGTCGTCTACGTGTGGCAGGCCTGGGAGCGGTACGGCGCGCGGCTGACCGTCGTTCCGTCGGACGACGGCCGCACGATGTCGACCGACCGGCTCTGCGCGGCGATCACCGAACGCACGAAGCTCGTCGTGCTCTCGCACGCGGCGTACGTTTCCGGATCCGTCATCGACGTCGCCGCGATCGTCGCGCGGTGTCGCGAGACCGGCGCGATCTTCGTGCTCGACGCCTACCAGACGACGGGCATCTATCCGTTCGACGTGACGCAGCTCGGCGTCGACATCGTCGTCGGCGGCAGTCACAAATGGCTCTGCGGCGGCCCCGGCTGTGGCTTCATCTACGTGCGGCCGGAACTGCGCGGCTTGATGGAACCCGCGGTGACGGGCTGGATGGGCCACGAAACGCCGTTCGCCTTTTCCCCCGCGCCGATGGTCTTCGCGCAAGGCCAGCATCGCTTCACGACCGGGACGCCGACGATTCCGGGCTACCTCGTCGCACGCGCCGGTCACGACGCCATCCTCGAAGTCGGCGTCGACGCGATTCGCGCGCACAACGTACGGCTCACGACGCGTCTGGCCGAAGGTGCGCTCGAACGCGGCTTCACGGTTCCGACGCCGCTCGAACCCGCGCGACGCACGGGCTGGATCGGCATTCAATTCGAAGGCTCGCAAGCGGTCACGAAAGAGCTCGTGAAGCGCCGCATCTTTCTCGACTGGCGTCCCGACTGCGGAATCCGCGTGAGCCCGCACTTTTATACGACTGACGACGAAATCGCGGCGTTCTTCGCCGCGATCGACGATCTTCGCAGCTAGTGCTGGTCTTCGGGCTCGCAGCGTTCGTCGCGATCAGCGGTCTGCCGCGCTGCCCGGAAACGGACATCGCGACGATCACGCGCATGAGTTCGGCGACCGACGTCGGGGGCGGATCGTTCGCGTTCAAGACCGTCAGAGCTATCGCGGCGAGCGGCGCGCTGCCCGAGATCCCCGCGGGCACGCGCGGGGTCGGCGTCATCGCATTCGCCGATCACGCGCACGGCTCGGGCCAGCCAGGGCAGATCGTCATTCAGCCGCGGTTTCTCGAATTACCCGACGGCACGCACGTCCAGGTGATCGGCGATCCGCGCGAGGCCGAGAGCTTCGTCGCGGGCAAGTCGAAAAACCTCAACGGCGCCCTCGCCTACATTCCGGGCTTCGGCCTCGCGGTAAACGGTTACAACGCGCTGCACCACGGCGAGGAAGTGACGATCGAACGGGGCACCCAGTTCCGCATCGTCGTCGGCGACGCGCTGGCGACGGGCGATTGCTTCCTGACGCCGCCCGATCAGCCCAACGTCCACTGAGCGTGGGTCGGCGTTCGGACGGCGTCTAAGATGGTAGAAGCTCTGACGAGGTAACCATGGCCGTCCAAAAACCCCCGATCGATCTCACCGCCATTCTCTCGCGAACGTTTGCGAAGTTGCGCGTTCCCGCGCGCGTCGGAGCGTTGCCGAACGTCGAGTCGAAGCGATCGCGCACGCTCAAGCCGCGCATCGCCGATGCGAAAGCGGTGGTCAGCGTGTGTCCGTATTGCGCGGTCGGCTGCAGCACGCTCGCATACGTGAGCGACGAAGGCAAACTGCTCGACGTCGAAGGCAACCCCGACAGTCCGATCAGCGGCGGCCACCTGTGCCCCAAAGGCTCGGCAATCTTCGGCCTCACCGTCAACGAAGCGCGTTGGACGAAGGCGAAATATCGCGCGCCTTTTTCGAAGACGTGGGAAGACAAACCGCTGGATTGGGTGCTCGACCGCGTCGCGGAACGCTTTCACAAATCGCGCGAAGAAACGTTCACGCGCGAATCGGGCGGCAAGCGCGTCAATCACACGACCGGTATCGCGTCCCTCGGCGGCGCCACGTTCGGCCTCGAAGAAAACTATTTACTTCAGAAGCTATTCAAATCGGCCGGCGTGATATCGGTCGAAAATCAGGCTCGAATATGACATAGTGCGACGGTGCCGGGTCTCGGCACCACTTTCGGTCGCGGCGGCGCGACCACGTACGTTCAGGATCTGCGCAACGCGGACTGCATTCTCATCGAAGGTTCGAATTTCGCCGAATGTCATCCGGTCGCGTTCCGCTTCGTCATGGAGGCAAAAGAACGCGGCGCGAAGATCATCCACGTCGATCCGCGCTACACGCGTACGTCTGCGATGGCCGATCTCTACGCACCGATCCGCAGCGGCACCGACATCGCGTTTCTCGGCGGGCTCGTCAAATGGGTCATCGAAAACGAGCGGTATTTTCGCGAGTACGTCGTCGCGTATACCAATGCGTCGTATATCGTCCACGAGAGTTTTGCGGATACCGAAGATCTCGACGGAATTTTCTCGGGCTTTCAAGTCGGCGGTTACGAGACGTCGACGTGGAAATTCGAAACCGAAGACGTGCCCGATGCCGACGGCGAAGGCACGACGGCCCGCCCGAAGACCGATTCGACGCTGCAGAATCCGCGCTGCGTGATCAACGTGCTGCGCCGGCATTTCGAACGCTATACGCCCGAGATGGTGCAAGAGATTTGCGGCACGCCGGTCGATGCGTTCCTCGAGATCGCGAACGCGATCGCCGATAACAGCGGACGCGAACGCACGACCGCCTTTGCCTACGCCGTCGGCTGGACGCAGCATACGGTCGGCGTGCAGTACATCCGCACCGCCGCGATCTTGCAGACGCTGCTCGGCAACATGGGCCGCCCGGGCGGCGGCATCATGGCGCTGCGCGGTCACGCGAACATTCAAGGCGCGACGGATATTCCGACGCTCTACGACCTGCTGCCGGGCTATCTGCCGATGCCATCGGCGCTCAAAGACGAACCGACGCTCGCGGGCTATCTCAAGAACGCGACCAAGCCGACCGGCTGGCTCGCCAACACGCCGAAGTACATGATCTCGTTGCTCAAAGCGTTCTACGGCGACGCCGCGACGGCCGAAAACGACTACTGCTACGACTACCTGCCGCAGGTCACCGGTGATCATTCTTCGCTACCGCTGCAGTTCGCGATGAAAGACGGCAACGTTGCGGGCTATTTCGTGATCGGGCAAAATCCGGCCGCTTCGGGCATGAACGCGGAGCTCATCCGGGCCGGGCTCGGCAAGCTCGACTGGCTCGTCGTGATGGACGCGTACGAGACGGAGACCGCCGCTTTCTGGCAACGCGAAGGCGTCGAGCCGGCGGACATCGGCACGGAGTGTTTCTTCATCCCGACCGCGACCATCTTGGAAAAAGAAGGCACGATGGTCAATACCAATCGGTTGCTGCAATTCCACGACAAGGCGATCGAACCGGCGGGCGAGTCGCGCAGCGATCTCTACGTGCTCCACCAGCTCGGGCTGCGTCTCAAGAAGATCTACGCCGGCTCGACCGACCCCAAAGACCGTCCGATCCTCGACCTCACCTGGGATTACGAAAGCG
>CAZZUZ010000278.1:3504-4169 GCA_964657315.1 Vulcanimicrobiota bacterium | reverse complement strand
AGATCCTTGACGCGGCCGCCGCGAATGAGGACGACCGAGTGCTCTTGGAGGTTGTGTCCGACGCCGGGGATGTAGGCCGTAACTTCTTCGCCGTTGGTCAAGCGCACGCGCGCGACCTTACGGAGAGCCGAGTTCGGCTTCTTCGGCGTGATCGTCTTGACTTGCGTACAAACGCCGCGACGAAACGGGTTGCCACGAACTTCGAACGTGCGCAACGGAAGGTCGGGATGGCCGGGCTTGGGACCCGTCTGCGCGACGCGCAGGGCCGGAGCCTTGACCTTCTTCTCGATTTTTTCGCGTCCGCTACGAACGAGTTGGCTGATTGTTGGCACGAACTCTCCTCTAATAACGGGGCGGCTCGAGCCCCCCGTCTTCCCTCGGACCGGACTTCCGGCCCCACGCAATCCACGGATTGCCACGTATGGCATTCGGCTCGTCGGCCGGACGCACACAAATTCCGACTCACCGCGGTGGGCCGGAACCCCCGGAGTATAGCAAGGCCGGAGAATGGCGTCAAATGCCTGCGGATGCGATGGCGGCTACGCGACCGCTCCGCAGGGGCCGAACCCCCGGAAGCGGCGCCCGCGGCCGCCGCGATCGGCCTGCGCCACCGCGAGTTCTCCGAGCGCCGTGAGGCTGTAGCGAATCTCGACCTCGTCGTCGCT
>CAZZUZ010000278.1:0-3494 GCA_964657315.1 Vulcanimicrobiota bacterium | reverse complement strand
AATTTCTCGTCGTGCGCTTCATCGTGTTCTCCTCGCGGGCGGCCGCGTGAACGTGTTCGATGAACCGAGACTACGACGACGGTATGCCAGCTCTATGGCACACGGCGCCGGCTCATTTGAAGATTTTTTGCAGTCTTTCGGAAATAGGGGGCGTGTGGCTTTAGAGGCGCTGATCTTCGACTTCGACGGAACGCTCGCCGAGACCGAACGCGATGGGCACCGGGTAGCTTACAACGAGGCTTTCGGCGATCTCGAACTTCCGTGGTTTTGGACCGACACGCATTATGCCGAACTCCTGGGAGTAGCGGGCGGCAAAGAACGCGTCGCGCACTTCATCGCGCACGACGATCCGCCGCGCCCGCCCGGCGATCCGGCCGAACTCGCCGCGGCCATCCATCAACGGAAGGTCGCGCACTTCGCCGACCTCGCGTACCGCTTGGCGCTGCGGCCGGGCGTGGTCCGGCTCGTTGCCGAGGCGAAGGCCGCGGGCCTCAAACTCGCGGTCGCGACGACGGCAAGCGAGAGCGGCGTTCGCGCGGTGCTCGCGCAATCGCCGCAGACCCTCGAGGCCTTCGACGTTATTGCCGCGGGCGACGTCGTGCCGTCGAAAAAGCCGGCACCGGACGTCTATATCTATGCGCTCGCGCAGCTCGGCGTCGAGAGCGCGGCGGCGATCGCTTTCGAGGATTCGTCGATCGGCCTGACCGCGGCGCTAGCCGCCGGCCTCACCACGGTCGTGACGCCGAGCAGTTACACGATGAACCAGCGCTTCACGGGAGCCGCCGTCGTCAAGCGCGATCTCGACGACGGCATCGACCTCGCGTTCCTGACCTCGCTCAAATAGCTGCCGTCCGCGATTAGCCCTTCGCTTCTTCGGCAGCCTTCGCGCGGGCGAACGCGGTGCTCGTCGTCGGGTTGGGGCCGTTGCCCGTCGCGTAGTCGTGCAAGGCCTTCGTATAGAGCTGGTTTTGCTGGGCCTTGGTAAGTTCGGACCAGGGCTTGTCGAGGTTGGGACGGGGCGGGTGAATCGTTCGTTTCGCAGCCATGGCCGTTTCGGTGCGGCGCGGCAGCCCCAATGTCCTAGAGGGTGCGACCGGGATCACGACTCGTATGTAAACGATTCCAAACACTTGTGAACGGGGCACTCGCAACCGACTATTGCGGTATGGGCGTATCGCGCGTGGTTTCGGAACCGGGTTATGAAGTCGACGCGCTTCCCTATGGCATCGTGGACGTCGATCGCGACGGCATCATCCGGTCGTATCGGCCGTTTCACGGCGCGGCTGCGAGCGACGCGCACGAACGCATGATCGGTCAGAACTTCTTCAGCGACGTCGTTCCGTATCCGCAGATGCAGCGCTTCCACGAACGCTTCTGGAGCTTCGTTTCGCTCGGCAAGACCGCGGTCGAACCGTTCGAATTCGTCTTCCCGCGCGCTTCGGGCGATCGGCGCGTGAGCGTCCTGTTCGTCCGCGAGGAAGATCTCGAGGGCCGCGTGTCCATCGTCGTGATGAAGAACGGCGCGCTCCTGTGATGCGCGCGCAGACGCGCCCCGATCCGTACGAACCCTCCGCGATCGCGCGCGCGAGCGGCCTCGCGATCGTCATCAGCGCCTTCTGCGTCGCCGCCGCGATCGTCATCCTCTTCCTGGCATCGAGTTCGATCGCCGCGTCGCAAAACGCCTCGTCGAGCGGCATCGTCGAGTCCGCCCGCGCGACCGAACTCACCCAGCGGGTGCTGCAAGATCTCATCACGCTCGCGAACGACCGCCAATCGGGCGCGGCGACGACCGCCGTGCACGCCGATCTCAACACCGCAGCCACCGATCTCGATTCCTCGATCTCGACGCTCTCCGACGCCGCGACCGGCCACGCCTACGACAACCTCAGCGCCCTGCACGAATCGTGGTCGCCCATTCGTGCCGATCTCGCGCGGCTGGGTTCTGCATCTTCGAACGAACTCGCGCTCGGCCGCGCCGTGCGCCGCACGCTCGCGTTCGACTCTCAACTCGCCGAAGGCGTTACCGCGGCGCGCGCGCAGTTGGCCGACGATGCCGTCGCCCGCGCCGAAGAAGGCAGCGCATGGCGGCGGCTCGCCTCGACGATTCTGCTCGTGGCGCTAGCGATTCTGGCGCTGGCGATCGCGGCACGCCTGAGCGACACCGCGCGCGAATGGCAGAGATTTGCCGAAATGCTCGAGCGGACGACCGCCGATCTCGCCAAGGGGGCGCTGCGGCTCGATCGCGACCGGCGCAGTCAAGGCATCGTGATGGAAGCGCTCGCAGACGGCATGTTCGGACTCAGCCGCGACCTGCGCGTCGTGCCGCCGTTCGCGAGAGAACTCTGCCCGATGTTCGGCGTGCGCGACGTGACCGGCATGTCGGTACGAGAACTGCTCAAGCCGCTCGTGAGCGAGCGGCGGCTGCACGAGATCGACGACTATTTAGAAGAACTCTATCGCGTCGACATCTCCGACGACTTCGTCGCCCGCGAAAATCCGATGACCGAGCTCGAGATCGCGACGGGCGGCGACGACGGACACCGCGCACGATATCTCGAATTTTCGTTCCGCCGGGTGCGCGACGGCAATCGGATTTCGCACGTCTTCGTTTCGATCGAAGACGTCTCGCAACGCGTCCGCGAAGCGCGGGAACTCGCGCGGGCGATTCGCCGCCGCGAACGGCAAGAAGCGTTGGTTTCGCTGACTTCGCGCGTCTCGAGCGACCGCCTCGCGATCTTTCTCGCCGAAGCCGATTTCGAAGCCAAGCGCATGAGCGACGCCATTCGGCCCGAGGACATGGCGCTCGCATCGCGGGGCTACATCGAAATCCTGCGCGAACGCCTCGGATCGCTAGTCCTTGCTACGGGGCGATTGAAGCGGCTGGCGCACGGTGTCGGGTTCTTCTACCTCTTCGACCTCGCGAGCGCGTTCGAGAAGCGCATCGCCGAAGTACGCCGGATGTCGTACGTCGACGGCGACGCGTTTCTGGCGCTCGTCGTCATGCAGGCCGATCTGCGCGCGGAGATCGAGGAAGTCCACGCGTTCCGCCGCAACGTCCACGACGTCGCGTCGTAGCCGGTTCCTTCACGCGCGATAGTCGTTCAAATACGCGAGCGTCTGCCGGTCGATGGCGCCGTCGTTACGGACGCGGTTCTCGAGGTTCTCGACGTGCATGAAGCGCACGAGCGCCGTACGCGCGTCGTCATCGAACGCGGCGTGGTCCGGCGGCAGCGAGCCCGCACGCACGAGATGGGCGACGATGGTTTCGCCGAGCCGGGCGTCGATCGGCAGCACGTCTTCGGGCGCCGCTTCGAAGAAGTAGAGTTTGTGCAGCTCGAGCAGACGCGCGAGCTCGCCCGTCGGATCCGCGTGGTCGTCGACGCGCAGGTCGATGTAGCGGTCGTTGAAGCCGGCGTACCCGCCGCCGGGTTTTTCGACGATCAACGCCGCACTCTGCCGGCGGCTATAGACCACAACAAAGGCCATCGCCGCGC
>CAZZUZ010000277.1:0-4203 GCA_964657315.1 Vulcanimicrobiota bacterium | reverse complement strand
TTTCCGGCGAGTCCGAAGAGGTCGTCGCTCGCGAGCGACGGTAAGTGAGCGGAATCTCCGTCGTTTCCAACGGTCATCGTGCGGCGTACGCGGGCTTGCGTTTTTGCATGAACGCCTGCACGCCCTCGAGCAGATCGGGTCCGGCCGCCGCCTCTTCCTGCGTTTTTGCTTCCATCTCGAGCGCCGCCGCCATGTGCGGGATCGCGATCTCGTTGAAGACGCGTTTGGTCAGCGCGAGCGCGGCCGGCGACATCTCGGCGAATTTTTGCGCGTACGCGAGCGTTTCGCCGGCGAGGTCCGCGGCAGGCACGACGCGATTGACGAGGCCGTAGCGCAGCGCCTCGTTCGCATCGATGCGGTCGCTGCTCCAGGCGAGTTCGAGACCGCGTCCGAAACCTGCCAGCAGCGGTAGCATCAAACTGCCACCACCGTCCGGCACGAGACCGATCTTCGAGAAGCCGAGCGTGAGCATCGAATCGTCGCCCGCGATTCGCAGGTCGCACGAGAGCGCGATCGAGAGGCCGACGCCGGCGGCGATACCGTTGAGCGACGCGATGACCGGCTTCTCGATCGTGCGGATCAGCGTGACGAGTTTGTTGTATCCGTGTCGCAGATGATCGGCCACGGAGAAATTCCCCGGACGGTTCTTCAACCGGATGAACGCTTCGAGATCTTGACCCGAGGAAAACCCGCGCCCGCTGCCGCGCAAAACGATGACGCGAACCGATGCATCGGTCGCCGCCGCTTCGAGCGCGGCGATCGTCAACTCGGTCATCTCGTCGTTGAAGGCGTTGAGTTTGTCGGGCCGATTGAGGGTTATGGTCAGGACGGCGCCGGTTGCGGCCGTAGTTACGACGAGTTCGCTCATCCGCCCGCGATTCGCGCCGCCGTGACGAAGCCCCGCAGAACCGTTGTAAGCCGGCCGACAACCGCACGGGCCCGGCGCGCGTTATAGTGTACGAGATGCAGAACGCTCCCACTCGTAAAACCGCCGTCGCCGTCATCGCGGGCGGCCTCGCCGCCGCCGGCCTCCTGTTCGGCCGCCGCACGCCGTCGGCCACGGCAGCAACCGCAGCCGCAGGCAAGCACTTCGAGGTTGCCTATTCGGACGACCAGTGGCGCTCGCGCCTCTCGCCCGAAGCGTACGACGTCCTGCGTCACGCCGGCACCGAAGCGGCATTCTCGAGCCCGCTCGATCACGAGACCGCGGCCGGAACGTATGCCTGCGCCGGCTGCGATCTCGCACTCTACGATTCGAAAACGAAATACGATAGCGGCACGGGCTGGCCGTCGTTCTACCGGCCGCTGCCGCACGCGGTCGAGACGTCCGACGATCGCAGCTTCGGTTTCGATCGCACGGAAGTGCACTGCACGCGATGTGGCGGACATCTCGGTCACGTCTTCGACGACGGTCCGCAGCCGACGGGGCTGCGCTACTGCATGAACGGCGTAGCGCTCACGTTCAAGCGCCGCTAGAGCGCGGTTCGAGGCGGGCGTGCTCGGGTACGACCCCGAGCGATGAGCCGGCACCACGTACACGAGATGCCGTTCGGTGCTGCGCTACTGCAGCACGGAACCGCATTTCGTCTCTATGCTCCTAGCGCAAAAATCGTTGCCGTCGTTTGCGATCTCACCGGCGGCGAGCATCGTTTTGCGATGAAGAAAAACGCCGAGGGTTTCTTCGAAACCGTCGTCGCCGACGCGGAAGCCGGCACGCGTTACCGCTTCGATATCGACGGCGTGCTCGCGCCCGATCCCGCCGGCCGATTCGCACCCGACGGCGTACACGGCAAGAGCGTCGTGATCGATCCGTGCGCGTACGATTGGCCCGACAGCGCGTGGCGCGGGCTCGCGTGGCACGAACACATCTTCTACGAACTGCACGTCGGTACGTTCACGTCCGAAGGCACCTACGCGGCCGCGATGGCCAAGCTGCAGGAACTCAAAGATCTCGGCATTACCGCAGTCGAACTGCTGCCGCTCGCGCAACCTGCCGGCAATCGCAACTGGGGCTACGACGGGGTTTTGTTGTACGCGCCGGCGCACGTTTACGGCACGCCAGACGATCTCAAGACGTTCGTCTTTGCGGCGCACGAACTCGGGCTCGCGGTGTTTCTCGACGTGGTCTACAACCATTTCGGACCCGAAGGCAATTATTTGCACGGCTTCGCGCCCGAATTCTACACGGAAGAAAAGCATACGCCGTGGGGTGCCGCGATCGACGTAGAACCCGATCATCGCGAGAGCGTGCGCGCGTTCTTCTACGAGAACGCGCTGTATTGGCTCGAAGAGTACCGCTTCGACGGTCTACGCTTCGACGCGATCGATACGATCTACGACGGACCCAATCGCCGCTTCATGCACGAGATCGCCGATCTCGTCGCGGCTAGAATCGACCGCCGCGTGCACCTCACCGTCGAGAACGATCGCAACGAGGCGCGGCTGCTCGAGACGGGATTTAGCGGACAGTGGAACGACGACGCGCATCACGCCGCACACGTCGCGATCACGGAACAGACCGACGGCTACTATAGCGATTACGTCAACGAGACCGTCAAGCAGATCGGCGTCGCGCTGACGTCGGGCTTCATCTTTCAGGGACAAGAATCGGCGTATCGCAAGGGCGTCAAGCGCGGCCATCCGAGCGGCCACCTCCCGCTGACCTCGTTCGTGACGTTCTTGCAAAATCACGATCAGATCGGCAACCGTCCCTTCGGCAATCGCATCGCGACGATCGCCACACCCGAGGCGCTGCGCGCGATGCTCGGCGTGATGCTGCTCGCCCCGACCATTCCGCTGCTCTTCATGGGCGAAGAGTGGGCGGCGAGCACACCGTTTCAGTTCTTCTGCGACTTCGAGCCCGAACTCGCGCAGAAAGTCACCGAAGGCCGGCGTAACGAATTTTCGAAATTCGCGGAATTCTCCGATCCCGAACAGCGCGAGCGCATTCCCGATCCGTCGTCTCCCGAGACGTTCGAACGTTCGAAGCTCAAGTGGGAGGAGCGCACCGCCGAACCGCACGCGACGTGGCTGCGCTATTACACGAAGCTGCTGCATCTGCGGCGCGAGAAGATCGTGCCGCTGATCGAAGGGTTGCGCGGCGATATGGCGATCTACGAACGCGTCGGGCATTGCGGCCTGCGCCTGCGCTACGCGCTGGGCACGGGCGACATCCTCGCGATGGATGCGAACCTCGGCACGAAGCCGGGCGACGATTTCGTCCACGGCAGCAATGCCGGCACGACGATCTTCGAAACGCACGGCACCGGCGGTCATAGTTTTCCTCCGTGGTACGTCCGGTGGGCGCTGCGCTGAGCGAAGCATCGGGCATTCCGGCGATACCGCTCGCGACGTATCGTCTGCAGTTCACGCCGAAATTCCGGTTCGCGGATGCCGAAAAGATCGTGCCCTATCTGGCGCGGCTCGGCATCGACACCGTCTACGCATCGCCGTACTTCAAAGCCCGGCCCGGCAGCATGCACGGGTACGACGTCGTCGATCCCAATGCGCTCAACCCGGAGATCGGCACGCCGGAGGAGCACGCGTCGTTCGTCGCGGCGATGCATCGCGAACGCCTCGGCCATCTGCTCGACTTCGTGCCCAACCACATGGGCATCGGGACCGACAACCCATGGTGGCTCGACGTGCTCGAATGGGGCGAATCTTCGCCGTACGGGCATTTTTTCGACATCGACTGGGTGCCGCTGCGTCCCGAGATGCGCGGACGCGTACTCCTGCCTTCGCTCGGCGACTACTACGGCCGCGTCCTCGAACGCGGCGAACTGATCCCGACCTTCGATGCGAAGAGCGGCTCGTTCTCGGTCGCCTATTTCGATAATTCGTTTCCGCTCGCGCCGTCGTCGTACGGCGAGATCCTCGCGATCGCGGTCGGCGAGAGCACGGGCGAAGCGTGGGCGTTGCGCGCGCTCTCCGCGGAATTCGCGGAAGCCGATCGCGATCGTGCGATCGCGCTCAAGGCCGAACTCGCCGGCGCCGTGGCGCGCGAGAACGCGGCGCTGGTCGCAATCGAAAAAGCGCTCGTGCATTTCAATGTTGCCGACGACCCCGGCGCCATCGAACGGCTCGATTCGCTGCTGCAAAAGCAACACTTCCGGCTCGCGTATTGGCGCGTGTCGGCCGACGAGATCAACTACCGTCGCTTCTTCGACGTCAACGATCTCGCCGGCGTGCGCGTCGAAGACG
>CAZZUZ010000276.1:0-4210 GCA_964657315.1 Vulcanimicrobiota bacterium | reverse complement strand
ACGGCGTTTCGATCGCCGTCGGCGGCTTCGGACTCAGCGGCATCCCGCACAACTTGATCGACGCCCTGCTCGCGCAGGGCGCTTCCGGGCTCGTCACCGTTTCCAACAACTGCGGCGTCGACGGCTGGGGCTTGGGCGTCTTGCTCGACAACAGACGCATCGCGCGTACGACGGGTTCGTACGTCGGCGAGAACAAAGAATTCGAACGGCAGTACCTGCGCGGCGAACTCGAAGTCGAACTCGTGCCGCAGGGCACGCTCGCCGAACGCCTGCGCGCGGGCGGTAGCGGCATTCCCGCATTCTACACCCCGGCGGGCGTCGGCACGCAGATCGCGGACGGTGGTTTGCCGTGGCGATACGCCCAGGGCGGCAGCGTCGCCGTCGCCTCGCCGGCTAAAGAGACGCGCTCGTTCGACGGCCGAGACTACGTGCTCGAGCACGGCATCGTGTGCGACTTCGCGTTCGTGCGCGCGAGCGTCGGCGATCGGCACGGCAACCTCATCTACGACAAAGCGACGCGCAACTTCAATCCGCTCTGCGCGATGGCGGGCAGAATCACGATCGCGGAAGTCGAGCGGCTCGTCGAACCGGGCGAGATCGATCCGCAAGACGTGCATACGCCGGGCATCTACGTGCAGCGTGTCGTCGAAGTCGGAACCGGCGGCAAACGCATCGAGCGCAAGACCGTGCGGGAGCGGGCGCATTAATCGTGGCACTCACGCGCGAACAACTCGCCGCCCGCGTGGCACGTGAACTCAGCGACGGCGCTTACGTCAACCTCGGCATCGGCCTGCCGACGCTCGTTCCGAATTACGTTGCCGAGGGCGTTACGGTCGTCTTGCAGAGCGAGAACGGAATACTGGGTATGGGTCCGTATCCGGCGGAAGAAGATGTCGATCCCGATCTCATCAACGCGGGTAAAGAAACGGTGACCGTGCTGCCCGGCGCGTCGTTCTTCGACAGCGCGCAGTCGTTCGGCATGATTCGCGGCGGTCACATCGATCTCGCGGTACTCGGCGCGATGCAGGTCGCGGCGAACGGCGATCTCGCCAATTGGACGATCCCGGGCAAGATGGTCAAGGGCATGGGCGGCGCGATGGATCTCGTTCACGGTGCCAAGCGCGTGATCGTGATGATGGAGCACGTCGCCAAGGACGGAACGCACAAGATCGTCGATCGCTGCACGCTACCGCTGACCGGAAAGAACGTCGTCAATCGCATCATCACCGATCTCGCGGTGCTCGACGTGACGCCCGCAGGGCTCGTCTTATGCGAATGTGCGGACGGCGTGAGCGTCGACGACGTGCGCGCGGCGACCGGAGCGCCGTTCGAAGTCGCGTCTTAACCCGCCGCGAACGCGATCGTAGGCTCCGTTGGCTCGGCGTAGCTGGATTACGCGAGCGAAGCGACGGGTTACGACTCGGCCGAATTCGACAACAACATCACGACGACGTCGACGAGCGCGCGCTCGCCGCCGATCAGGCCTCGACGGGCGACGTCAGCGGCGGCGCGAGCACGTTGCGTTCGAACTGCGTGCGGTAGAGCCGCGCGTAGAGACCGCTCGCGGCGATGAGTTCGGAATGCGTGCCCCGTTCGACCACGCGGCCGGCGTCGACGACGAAGATGACGTCGGCGCTCAGAATCGTCGAGAGACGGTGCGCGATGACGAGGCTCGTCCGGCCCGTCATCGCTTTGTCGAACGCGGCCTGGATGAGCGCTTCGTTTTCGGAATCGAGGGCGCTTGTCGCTTCGTCGAGGATCAGAATGCGCGGATCTTTGAGCAGCACGCGCGCGATCGCCAGTCGCTGACGCTCGCCGCCCGAGAGCTTATGGCCGCGCTCGCCGACGATCGTTGCGAATCCCTCGGGCAGGCTCGCGATGAAATCATAGATGTTCGCCGCACGGGCCGCGGCTTCGAGTTCGGCTTGCGTCGCGTCTTCGCGGCCGTACCGCATATTGCGTTCGATCGTATCGTGGAAGAGATACGTTTCCTGAGTGACGATGCCGATGTGCGAGCGCAGCGAATCGAGGTTGATGTCGCGCACGTCGATGCCGTCGAGCGAAATCGTGCCGGACTGCGGATCGTAGAAGCGCGGCACGAGCTGCGTGATCGTGGTCTTGCCCGCGCCCGAGGGGCCGACGAATGCGGCGACCTGGCCCGGTTCGATCTGCAGGCTCACGCCGTTTAGGGCCGTGCGGTCCGAGTTATAGCTAAAATGCACGTCGTCGAAGCGGATGTTTCCGTCGACGTGCGGCAGCGGCCGGCCGTCGACGTTCTCGGGCGTCATGTCGAGATATTCGAAGATGCGTTCGAACACGGCGAGGGCGCTGATGACCTGCACCTGCACGCCCGCGAGTGCGGAAGCGGGGCCGTAGAGCCGCCCGAGCAGCGCTACGAAAGCGACGATCGTGCCGATCGTGAGGCCGTAATAGATCGTGAGATAGCCGCCGCCGAGCCAAACGATCGCGGGGCCGATGATGACCATCGCGGCGATCGCGGCGACGAACCAGCGGCCGACCATCGCGAGCTTGATTTCCAGACCCATGAGATCGTTCGAGACTTTGAAGAAGCGCGACGCCTCGAAGGTCTCGCGTACGAACGATTTGATGAGCGTGATGCCGGAAATGGAAAGCGTCTCTTGCGTAATGCTCTCGATCTCGTCGCGTTTCTCGCGCGTCGATTTGCGCACGACGTACATGCGCCGGCCGACGGGCGAGAGCGGTAAAATCATGATCGGGACGACCGCGAGCGCGAGCAGCGAGAGCTTCCAGTCGAGCACGAACATCGTCACGATCGTCGTGAGGATCGTCGCGAAATTCGACACCAGGGTAACGAGCGTTCCGGTCACGACTCCGTCGACGTTATCGACGTCGCTCGAGACGCGGTTCATGATCTCGCCCGTTTTCGTATTGGTGAAAAACGAGATCGGCATCCGGTGCAGATGCGAGACCAGGCTCGTGCGGATGTCGCGCATGATGCCTTCGCCGACGATCGAATTCAGATAGCCCTGATACACACCGACGAGACCAGACACGACTGCGGCGAGCACCATGCCGCCGACGTCGAGCCAGAGCGCGCGCACGTCGCCGCGGCGCAGCGCGCCGTCGATAAGTGCCTTGGTGAAGAGCGGCGGCGCGAGCCCCAGCACCGCGCCGACGAGGATGCACGCCATCATCCCGGCGACTTGACGCCAGTACGCGGAGAAGAGCGCGCCGAGACGCTTCCAATTGACCGCCCGCTTCACGGTCGGTTTCTCGGGGTTGAACATCGTCGACCACATCAAGTGGACGGGAGGGCCGCCTAACAAATCGCTGCTGCTTCTACTCGCATTACGTCTCTAGGACACCGCCGGTGCCCGATTCGATGCGTCCGAGCAGGTCCGAGGCTTCATTCGCTTGGCGTGAGATGAGCGCGAATGCGACTTCGATGGCCTGCTGATCGGCAAACGTGCCGGCCTGGGCGATGCGCGCGATCCCCTGCAGCAGGTCCGTCGCGCGGACGATCTCGCCCGCATTCGGGCCGTCCGCCGAGCGCGCCGCCGCGCCGGGTGCGGGCACCCCGTTACGAACCGCGCGCAATCCGAGCATCGCGAACGCCGAAGCGGCGAGCGCGAGCGCGCTGCCGACCGTGGCCAGCGTCTGCGTCTCCTCGCGGCGATTGGCGAGAAACGTTGCCGTCGCGGCGCCGGCGGCGAGGACGAAACTCGCGACGCCCGCACGGATTGCGATATCCGACTCGTTAGGTTCCAAAATGTTCGTCTCCGACCGCAGCGAAAGCCCACGCATGACCGCGCGCAGTCTTGTGTGGTTGGTGTCGGCGCTGTATGCAGCCTGCGTCGCGGGCGCCCGGGGCACGAGCGCGCCGCTCGTGGCGCTCGATCGCCTCGCTGCGATCGTCGACGGCCCGCACGGGTACTCGATGCGCGTCGATTCTCATGAAGAACTCGGCGATCGATCCGAAGATTTGTCGTACCTCTATCGGCGAACGATGCCCGAAGACCGGGCGTCGCTTCGCATCGTCGAGGGGCGCGGGACGGGCATCGTCCTCGCAAGCGCGCCCGACGGACGCGTGCGGGTTCTATTCGGCGGCAGTTTCGCGACTTCGACGCTGTCTCCGAACGACGCGCGGATCGCCACGCTTCGCGGGACGTCGCCGCGCGGCGCGGGCCTCGAGGCGTTCGTGGCGTGCGCGGCCGCGCACCGTTCGGAC
>CAZZUZ010000275.1:0-4230 GCA_964657315.1 Vulcanimicrobiota bacterium | reverse complement strand
CGCGCCGACGGGGCACGTCGTGCCGTTGTCGCCCGCCGAAGAGAAGATCGTCTGCCCCTGGACGGCCGCCTGCGCGAAGATCGTGTCTTCGAGGACTTCGGCGCCGTCGAGCATCGGGAAGACCTCGCACTCGCCGAACGACGCGCTCCCGGCTTTCGCGATGTCGTCGGTTTTGAAGCGATCGAAGTCGACCGCGGTATCGGAATCGGTGAGCGAGGTCGCGACGTAGAAGTACAGCGACTTCACGTTCCCCGCGATGCCCGTGCTCGTCTGCGAATCGAGATCCCATTCGTCCTGACCCGACGTATCGGGCGACGCGATGCCCGCATTGACGACGTGCGTCGTCACGTGCGGGAGCACGGGAACGTTCGCATTTTCGGCCTTCACGAGATCGGTGAGCACGACGCGCATATCGCCTTCGGTGAACACCGCGATCGTCGTGTTCTTGCCCGTGTAGCCCCAGAGGTTCGTGTTGCCGGGAGCCTGCGGCGAGTCGTACGCGAGCTGGAAGCCCGTCGCGGAATAACTGTCGAGCGCGCACAGTCCGGCGACGGGCTGCGTGCACGGCTGGGTCGCGGCGGCCTTCGCCGCGAGCGTCGACGCCCCGCGCTTACGCAGCGCGGCTTGGATCGCCGCCGGGGCCGGCTTCACGGAGCCGTGCGCCGTCAAACTGTTGAGCCCGAGAACCGACGTGACGATCCCCCCGAGCGACGCGGGGACGTACGCGGGGAGGACGTTCGCGAAGATCTTCGTGCCGGAGCTCGAGAGCACGTCGATCTTCGTGCCGAAGGCGGCGTCGGCGAGCGCCGCCGTGCCGTCGGCGGAGACGATCATGTTGTCGGGCGTCGCGACGACGTTCTTGAAACCGCGCGACGCGAGATACGACGCGACGGCCTGCACCGAGGTGCCCGTGGGACCGAACGTGCTCGCCACTTGGCTCGGCGTGAGGAAGCGCTCGAACATCGGATCGCCCGCCCTCGCCTGACGCGCGACGAGCGTGGCGAGCATGCTCGCGTTGCGTGGGGCGAGTCCGAGGACCACGTGCAACGGCATTGCGGATGGGGCGACCCCGAGGTCGAGGATGCCTTTGAGTGCCGGAAAGGCTTTCGTGGCGGTCGCAACCGTCGCGACGGTCGCGGCTTGGGTCGTCGTCCGGCGCAAGACGGCGGCGGACGCGTGTTCCGCCGTCGTCGCATAGACGGCCGCACTTGCGACGGCACCGAGGGCCGCTCGAGTCAGATGCTTCACGTCGGGTCCTTTCAGATCGGAGGTGTCGCACCGAGTATGACCCGCCGGGCGTAACAGATCGCGAACAAACCGCGAGCAGAGCGCGATCTTGTTCCGTAAGCGACGCGCCGTCGTCGGGGTCGTGTCCGATCGAGTGCTCTCTCGTATCCTCCCGTGGATGCCCTCGATCGATCTCAGAGGCGAAGCGAGCGCGTGCGCGCCGCGCCTACGTCGACCGTTTCGCCATCGCAATCAACGTCTCGCGTGCGTCGGTCGAATCGCGCAGCTCGTGATCGAAGTCCACGCGGACGACGCGCGTCTCCGTGGCGTTCACGACGTCGATGTCCATGCCGCTCGCATCGATCGCGCGAATGCGCGCGGAGTCGGCTTCGGTTACCGCGGCGAACGTGCGCGCGTAGCCGAGAACGGCGTCCGCATGGTCCTCGTTCATATGCGTGCGGATCGATGCCGCTTCGTCGGCGGAGAGCCTACGAAGGTCTTTCTGCTTTCTCGGAGCCGTGAGCAACGTTCCGTTCGGAAAGAGTGCGTTGTACGCCGTCGGGAGCGGCGCGTATGGCCGGTCGGTCACGCGCGCGAGACCCGCGCGCACGAGATTCGTCAAGATTCAAAGCATCGCACGAGGGTTCGACTCGGCCGTGCGGCATCATCTCGCGCACCGTCCGGTCCGAATCCAGGCGGCGCCGCTAGCGATGGAGATCCGTCGCGAATCCCCACGTGGTGCGACCGTCCGGAACGACGCCCGGAGCGGAAGGCCTACTACGTCGGGGCCGTTTCGATGAAATCGGGGCCGCGCATCGGGGGATTACTTCACTCGAAAGCCCGGCTCGCCGAGTTGCCAGAGCAAGAACGTGAATTCGTCGGTGTACGATTCGATTTGGGTCGACGGATCGCGGATGACGCCGTGGCCTTGATCGTCGGCACGTAGCAATACCGGTTTGCCGCTCGTGGTCGACGCCTGCAGGCGGGCGGCCATCTTCGCGACCTGCCACGGAGCATCGCGTTGATCGTTGAGGCCGGTCGTGAGGAGCGTCGCCGGATACGCCGCCGGAACGACATGGTCGTAGGCGCTCATCGCCAGCAGATTACGGAAGCCCTCACGCGACTTCACGCTACCGAACTCCGGGACGTTGCCGGGTCCGTTCGGCATGTTCTCGAGATCGACCATGTCGTTGAAGCCCACTTCCGAAATGGCCACGGCGAATAATTCGGGGTGCTGCGTGATGGCGCCGCCGATCGTGATCCCTCCGGCGCTCGCGCCGTACCCCGCGAGTTTCGCAGTGGAGGTCCAACCGCTGTCGATGACGTCCCGGGCGCACGCGATGAAGTCGTCGATCGTGTGTTGCTTGTTCCTGCCCTTGCCCGCGAGGTGCCACGTCTCACCGAACTCGCCGCCACCGCGCACGTGCGCGAGAACGATCACGACGCCGAGTCGCATCAGCGCCGCAATCTCCGGCGGGACGGGCGGTTCGATGTCGTACCCGTAGGCGCCATATCCGATGACGACCGTCGGCCGCTTCCCGTCTCTCGGCGTTCCGTCGCGATAGATGACGTTATAGGGTATCTTCGTTCCGTCGCGACTCGTAGCAACACGGTCGGTGGATCGGATGCCGTCGTAGAGCGGCGGCAGCGGTAGATTTTCTCGCATGGGCCGGACCGTCTCACGGGCACCGTCGATCTCGAACCATCGATTCGGATCGGCGAACGAGGCCGATTGAAGCGCGAATACGTTCCCTTCCGGGGCGCCGTCGAATGCGCCGATCGCGTTGACCGGAGGGATCGCGAGCGGGCCGAGCGCGGACCCGTTCGCGTCGTAGTGTTCCACCCGTGTCAGCGATCCGACGCGCTCCGCCACGAAGAGACCCGATCGATTCGCAAAGATCGCCTCGCGATAGCCACGATCCGGGGCGATCGTTCGCACCGACGCTCCCGTAGAAAGATTGCGAATCAGAATGCTCCTGCGAGCGCTCCCGCGGTCGGTGAGCGCGTACAACGAATTCCCGGCCGCGGCGACCGCCACGACTCCGTCTTCGTACGTGAAGAGCCGTCGCCAAGGTCCGTTCGCGCGGGTCGCACCAACAAAGGGCGCGACGAACACGGCTTGGTGCGGCGTGACGTCGTGCTGGATCGTCGCGACGACGGCGTTGCCGTCGAGCACGGCGTAGGTCGAATACAGATCGCGCGAGGATTGCGAGCCCATCGGGCCGCGCACGCCGTATCCCGCGATCGGCACGTCGTGCTCCCTTGCGGCCCCCAATTCGTGCAGGTAACTCGTTTCCGTGCGATTCGTCGTCGAGGCTCGAACGCTCGGATAGTAGAACGCGTTTTCGCCGTGCCAAGCGACGTAAGGGATGACGCTCGGCTCGATCGCTTGCGCGACGTCATTCGCTCCGTTCGCGTTGCAGACGTGCACGACGACGTATTCGCTCGATCGCGTCGCGCCGTATGCGATCTTCGATCCGTTGGGAGATGGCACGAACCAGGCGATGATTTCGCCCTTGGCGAGGGTTTTCGCGTTCACGATCACCGATGCCACGCTACGTCCGTCCGCGCGCGAGAGCAGCGAGGGCGCGTCGTCGTTCGGGAGATCCTGAAGAAAGAATACGTGGGATCCGACGCGGATCACGCCGCTCGTACTCGCGGCCGCGCCCGACGACCCGAACGCATCCGTAACGGCTTTACGAATCGTGCGTCGCCCGGAGATGTTTCGAAGGACGTCGTGCGTGTAAGCGGTTTGTCGGCGAAGATAGGCGAGCAAATTGGGACCGCCGGCCTCCATCCAATGATATGGATCGCTACGCACGGTGCCGTAGAACGTCTGCGTATACGGTGCGACTCGCGCGGCGGGCGGGGCGGCTGCCGATGCGAGTGTCACGACGAGAACCGCGGCGATGCAACGGCTGATGCTCATGCGACCACGGTGCGCGATGTCGGATATGGGTGCCTGTAAGAGAAAACGTGATTTTTCAGGAGACGTCTGCGTCG
>CAZZUZ010000274.1:0-4255 GCA_964657315.1 Vulcanimicrobiota bacterium | reverse complement strand
GCGATCCGCAAGGGCGTCGAACAGGCGAAGAAGGCGATGATCACCGTGCCGATGGTCGAAAAGACGATCCCGCACGAAGTGACCATGCAGGTCGGTGCGGGTCGCGTGTTCATGAAGCCCGCGGCGCCCGGAACGGGCGTGATTGCGGGCGGACCGATGCGCGCCGTGCTCGAGCTCGCCGGCATCCACGACATTCTCACGAAGTCGCTCGGAACGTCCAATCCCATCAATGTCGTCCTCGCCACCTACAAGGCGCTGGGCTCTCTGAAGACTGCCGAAACCGTAGCGAAGCTCCGCGAGCGCTCGGTTGCGGAGCTCTTCGCGTAGAGGTCGCAATGGCTGCAAAATCGTCCAAGAAATCCGCCGGCACCACGCCGGCTCCCAAGGCCTCCGCTCCGGCCGTCGCCCGCGGATCGGGCATCGCCGCGTCTTCGCCGAACATCACGCTCGCGTCGCTCACCGAAAACAAGGGTGCTCGTCCCAAGCGCGTGCGCATCGGTCGCGGGCACGGTTCGGGCATGGTCAAGACCGGCGGCGAAGGCGGCAAGGGTCAGACCGTGCGTTCCGGCGGCGGTAAGGGCCCCGCATTCGAAGGCGGTCAGACGCCGTGGGCGCGCCGTTTGCCGCACAAGCGCGGCTACTCGCAGAAGGCCCGCGACATCGGGCATTTCCGCACGAGCTATGCGGTCGTCAACCTTTCCGCGCTCGCGCATTGGGACGCCTCGGTCGAGATTTCGCCCGAGTCGCTGATCGCCCACAAGCTCGTGACCAAAGCGCCCGACGGCATCAAGATCCTCGGCGGCAACAAAGACGGCGTGACCGTTCCCGCGGGTCTCAAATTCCGCGACGTCGTGTTTTCGGGCACGGCGCGTGAAGCGCTCACCGCCGCTGGTGCGAACCTCGGCGACGACGCGGCCGGAGCCGAAGCGCAAGCCTAGTGCTCGATAATCTTCGCGCCGCGATCCTCGTTCCGGACATCCGCAAACGCGTCGCATTCGTGCTCGGCGCGTTTGCGTTGTTCGTGTTCATGATTCACGTGCAGCTGCCCGGCGTCGACGACGCAAAGTGGCAGCAGCTGCTTCAAAACGGCTCGTTCTTCAACTTCCTGGGCTTTCTGTCCGGCGGCGCCCTGCAGAAGCTCTCGATCATCGCGATGGGCATCACGCCGTACATCAACGCATCCATCATCATGCAGCTGATGACGATCGTGCTGCCGCAACTCGAAGAACTCGCGAAAAAGGGCGGCGAGGAAGGTCGTAAGCAGATCAGTCAGTACACGCGCTGGCTGACGATCGTGCTCGCGATCGTTCAGGCGACGACGATGTCGATCAACATGAGCCGCGCGGGCATTTTTTACGACACCTCGGTGTGGTTCGTCTTGTACGCGATCGTCGCGTTCGTCTCGGGCACGATGTTCCTGATGTGGCTCGGCGAGCAGATCACGGACAAAGGCATCGGCAACGGCGTCTCGCTGATCATTTTCGTCGGCATCGTGCTGCGTTATCCGTCGTACGTCGCGCAGACCGTGCAGGCCGGCCAAAAGGGCGGCCTCAACGTTCTCGGACTCATTCTCTTCATCGCGATCGCGTTGCTGACGATCGTTTCGATCATCTTCATGAATCAGGGCACGCGCCGCATCCCCGTGCAGCAAGCGCGCCGGGTTGTCGGCCGCAAAATGTTCGCGGGGCGTTCGTCGTACATTCCGCTGCGCCTCAACAATGCGGGCGTCATCTCGATCATCTTCGCGATCTCGATCTTGCTCTTGCCGCAGCAGGCGCTCTCGTGGTTCCACGCGAGCACCGCGATCAAGGATACGTACGCGCACTTCGGACCGATCTGGATTCCGACCAATATGGCCGCGTTTTCGCTCGATCTCAACACGTATTTCAGCCCGAACAGCTTCCTCTACAACGTGTTTTACTTCTTGCTCGTCGTGATGTTCACGTTCTTCTATAGCTCCGTCGTCGTCAACGTCAAAGACATCGCGGACAACCTGAAAAAGAACGGCTCGTTCATCCCCGGGATCCGTCCGGGCGTACCGACGCAGGAGTACATCCAGCGCATCCTCATTCGCATCACGACGGTCTCCGCCGTGTATCTCGGGCTGCTCGCGGTGCTGCCGTCGACGCTGCAAAAAGGCCTCGGCGTCACGACGTTCTATCTCGGATCGACGTCGCTGCTCATCGTGGTCGGCGTCGCGCTCGATACGATGACGCAGATCGAAGCGCGCCTCGCGATGCGCGACTACAAGGGTTTCATCAAGCGATGAGCGCGGGCGGCGGCGTTCGCCTCGTTCTCCTGGGACCGCCGGGTGCGGGCAAGGGAACGCAGGCAAAAGTCATCGAGGATCGGACGGGAGCCCGTCAGATTTCGACCGGCGACATGCTCCGCGCGAACGTTCAAGCGGGCACCCCGCTCGGTCTCAAAGCCAAAGCCTTCATGGACGCGGGCGACCTCGTCCCCGACGACGTCATCATCGGCATGATGCAGGCGAAGCTCGGCGAGGCGGGTCCGGCGGCGTCGTTCATCCTCGACGGTTTCCCACGTACCGTCGCGCAGGCGGAAGCCCTCGATGCCCTGCTCGCGCAGCTACGGCTCGACCTCACCGGCATCTTGCTCTTCGACGCCGATCGTCCGGCACTCATCGAGCGTCTCGCCGGACGCTGGACCAATCCGCGCAACGGCCGCACGTACCACAGTGAATTCAACCCGCCGTTGGTCGCCGGTATCGACGACGAGGACGGCGGCGAACTCGTGCAGCGTCCCGACGATAAGCGCGACGTGGTCGCCGACCGGCTCAACACGTACGATACCAAGACCGCACCGCTGGTCGAATACTACGCGAAATCGCCGCGCTTCGTGCGCATCGACACGCTCAAAGCGATCGACGCCGTTTCCGCCGACGTCATCGCCGCGCTCGATCGGCAAGGCGCGGAGGTGAGCAAATGATCACGCTCAAGTCCGCGCGCGAGATGGAGATCATGCGCCGCAGCGGCAAGATCACGTCGGCGGTGTTGACCGAGCTCGCGAAGGCCGCCAAACCCGGCATGTCGCTGCGCGAAATCGACCGGATGGCCGAAAAGGGCATTCGCGATCGCGGCGGCATTCCGACGTTCAAGGGCTATCACGGCTATCCGGCTTCGATCTGCGCATCGCTCAACGACGTCGTCGTGCACGGAATTCCGGGCGACCAGATTTTGGCCGAAGGCGACATCCTCTCGATCGACATCGGCACGACGTTCGAAGGCTACGTGTCGGACACGGCGCTGACGATCGGCATCGGCACGGTCTCCGCGGAAGCCGAGCGCCTGATGCGCGTCACCCAGGAATGTCTGATGATCGGCATCGGCGCGATGCAGAAAGGCAACCGCCTTTCCGACATCGGGCACGCCGTGCAGCAGCACGCCGAAGCCGCCGGCTACGGCGTCGTGCGGGCGCTCGTCGGCCACGGCGTAGGCAAGAAGATGCACGAGGAGCCGCAGGTTCCCAATTGGGGACCGCCCGGTCAAGGCATCGTCATGCGGCCGGGACTCGTCATCGCGATCGAACCGATGATCACCCAGGGCTCCTACGAAGTCGAAACCCTTCCCGATAAGTGGACGGTTGTGACGCAAGATGGTAGACTAGCGGCGCACTTCGAGCACACCATAGCGCTCACGGAAGACGGTCCCCGGATCCTGACGCTGCGCGAGAACGATTTCATGGAACTAGACGTCGCCCCATATCGCCCCAAGGAAGAGATTGCAGCATGAAGGTCCGTCCGTCGGTCAAACGCATTTGCGAAAAATGCATCGTCATTCGTCGCGAAGGTAAGGTCCGCGTCATTTGCGAGGCCAACGCCAAACACAAGCAGGTACAGGGTTAATGGCTCGTATTTCCGGTATCGATCTCCCGCGCGAGAAGCGCATCGAGATCGCGCTTACGTACATCTACGGCATCGGCTTGCCGACCGCTCAGAAGCTCCTCGCACGCACCGGCGTCGACCCGAACGTCCGCGTGAAGAACCTCGGCGAAGACGACGAGAAGAAGCTGCGCGAAGCGATCGACGGCCAAATCAAGGTCGAAGGCGACCTGCGGCGTGAAGTCGCGGGCCACATCAAGCGCCTGACCGATATCGGCTGCTACCGCGGCATCCGTCATCGTCGCGGCCTGCCGGTACGCGGCCAGCGCACGAAGACCAACGCTCGCACGCGCAAGGGTCCCAAGAAGACCGTCGGCGCGAAGAAGAAGGCCGTCAAGAAGTAACCGATCGCAG
>CAZZUZ010000273.1:0-4286 GCA_964657315.1 Vulcanimicrobiota bacterium | reverse complement strand
ACGGCGCCGTCGCGAACGTCGCGCCACGTTTCCGTGAGACCGGCCGTGAAGAAGAACACGTCGCACGACGCGAGCGCTCGCCGGATGGCGGCGAAATGCCCGATACGGTCGGCTTCGAGTTCGCGTTCGCTGCCATACCCGTCGGGTGCCGTCCGCGGCCGAAACGGATCGACGAATCGTCCGGCGCGTTTCCACGCGCGCTCCGCCGGATCGAAGCGGCCGTGGGCGCGATCGAACAGCTGCGCGAGCTGCGTCGCACTGTACACGAGTCCGTAGCGGGCCGAGAACGGAAGATAGCCGTAGGCGGCGGCTCGTTCCGCCGATATCCACGATGGGGCGCTCTCGGTAACGATATACGGCTGCTCCGACCGCCGCAGCGCCTCGGCGAGCCGGCCTGCGAAACAGCTGCCCGCCGACGCGATCGCTTCGTGGCGCCCGATCGAAAAACGCGCTCCCGCGCTCGCCTCGTAGAATGCCGGTTCGGACTGCTTAGCAAAATGTGACCAGCGTTGGCGTGCGGGAATGTCGTCGTACGGCGTGTAGGCCATTACGCCACTTCGAACGCGATCGTCGCAGCCGTCGCATAGCGCCGGCAAAAATCTTTCGTTTCGACGACTACGCGTCCGGTGTGGCTACCGGGCGTAAACGCCGAAAACGCGATCGCACCGACGAATCCGCAGAACGACGCTCCGGGAGTGCGTCGCTCGATGTGTAGGTCGTCGCGAAACTGCCGCGTCCGCAAAACGGTTTCGCGGCCGTCTTCGAACCGCAGGTAGGCCGCGCCGACCGAGTCGCCGTCGAGCGGATCGATCGCATATCCGCGCACGTAGCCGATCTCGTCGACGCGGAAGGGCCCGCCCGCTCTCGTTGCGACCCACTCGATGGCCGCCTCGGCAGGCTCGTCGATATCCGCCGGAGCCGGAACGCCGCAGCACACGGGGGTTACGGAGAACGGAAGGGTCGCGACGCGCTCGAGTTCTCCGGATGCCGCGGTCGCAACGAGCGCGAGTTCGTGTTCGCCATACGTAATCTCGGTCGGAAAGCAGAGCATGAATCCGTCGGGCGCGCCGCCCGGCACGGTGCGATATCCGAGTTGCCCGTAAGCCCCGTCGAAGCCGTCGACTACTCCGAAGAGCGTGTGTGCGGCTCTGCCGCTCTTGCGTTCGCGGAGCTTCCCGCGCAGGATCGCGACGAATTTGCGTTCGAAGCGAGCCTCCAGCGACGGTGGCCGATTCATGGCATGGAAATGCTCGACCTCGATCTCGAAAAAGCCGCGCACGTCCATGCGAAACGTCCGGTCGGCGGGCGTTTCCGAAATTCGAAAGTATTGCGGCGCCAGTTCGCGGGTTTGTTCCGGTGCGGGACCTTCGCTGGTTCGAATGCGGAGCTCGTGACGTCCGACGGCGAGCGCGTCCGTGTCGACCACGATGTTGTATCCGGTCGGCACCAGCGCGCTGAGCCCGTGCACCGTCGCTACGTCGTCGCGCGGCAGGCCGTAGCGCGACGCGATCGGCATGCCGTCGAGCAGCGCGGCGAACGAGCGCGTCGGGCCGTCGGTGTACGGGTTGGCGGCCCATCCGCGAACGAGCATCCTCGCGCCCCGCGGAATGACGACATCTTCGCGGTCGCATGCGTAGCGGTCTACGCCGTTGCTGGCGAAGATTTCGTCGAGCGAACCGGCCGCCGGTCCCGGAGTCGCATCCATCGTTTCAATCGAGGCAACCGTGTCGTTCGAACTGCCCTTTATCAAACCGCTCGCTCCCCTGTATTTCGTGGGCGATAGCAATACGCTGCTCTACCGTTATCTCACACTCGACGTGCCCGATCATTTTGCGCGCCGGATCGTAACGAACTGCTGTTTCGTTCCGGCGCTTTCGGCGGCCTCGATCCTAGAAAACGGAAGCTTGAATCCGGCGATCGTCGCGTTTTTCGCGCGCGAAATGGTCATTCGTTTCAAAGAGCGATACGTGCGCTACGCGGCATCGGAAAGTACGGTCGTCGATCGTACGTGGCTGCAGACCGTGATGCCGCCGCTTCAAGACGTGTATAATTTGGACGGGACGCTGGCGGTGACGTTTATGATCGGCACGATCGATCTCGGCGCGATCCTTGCGAATATCGGTACGAACGTCGATTTCGCGCTCGATGACCCGCGATACGTCGGCTCCGCCTTCACCGGGCCGGAGCTGCCGATCGTGCCCGCAGCCACGGTTCGCAACATGATCGAGAGACATTTCGCGCCGTTCGGTATCGCGCTCGCACAGATGCGCGAGATGGGTTTCGACGAGGTGTACGTTCACAGTCTGCACCCGCCGACGACGGACGACGCGCTGTATTTTCGCGCCCGTCAGGTCATGTCGTCTGCAAAATTGCGGTATAAAGTCGCCATCCTCATCAATCGGACGCTCGAGAAGCTCGCACGAGAAAACGGAGCGCGCTTCCTGGATATGTGGCCGAAAACCGTCGTCGGCGGCGTGGTCGATCCGCGCTTGGAGCTCGACGGCGATCATCTCAATCGCGGAGCGGTCGACCTCACGCTGCACGCGCTGCTCAACGATTTGGTGGCCGCAGACGGCCTGCCGAAGCTTCGCCCGCGCTAGCGCGCGAACAGGTCCTCATCGCAGACACGCAGTTGCGGAATTCCATGCAGCGAGCCCGGCGACGGTCGTTTCATCGCGTGGGCGCCCGATGCGAGATAGTGTTTGCAAAACGTATCGACGATCCGGTCCGAGCAGCCGGCGGCGATATGCCGGCGGTCTTCTTCGAAAGGGTCGACGGCCGCAAATGCTTGCGATGCCATCTCGTACGATGCGAAATAATCGACGAAATCGTGCTCGCGAGAGAGTTCTTCGGCAACCGCGCGCAGCACGGATTTCGAATACGTCGTCGCGCGCACCACGTGCTGGGCTTCCATCGTAGCTCCGAGCGGTACCGGAGATACGGTGAAGATGAATTTCATATCCGGGTTGAGCGATCGGACCTTGGCGATGAATTCGTTGAGGATGCGGTAATTTTCCGCAAAACCGAGGTTTCGAAATCCGTGAATGTTCGCATCGAACGAGCCCCCGGCGATGCCGGGACAGATGGGATAGGCCGAGCCGTCGCGACGATCGCACCACGTTTCCGTGAGGCCGAGCGTGAAGACGAAAACGGTCGCCCGTTCGAAGACGCTGCGAACGGCCGCAAGGTGAAACGCTCGATCGGCCTCGAGTTCTTCGACGCTCGAGTAGGGTTCGGGGCTGATTCTCGGGCGAAACGGATCCACATAGCCGGTGCCGTGCCGCCAGGCGCTCTCGACCGGGACGAACGTGCCCGTCGCGCGGTCGAAAAGCTGCGCGAGTTGCAGCGCGCCGAAGACGAGTCCGTAACGAGCGGAGAACGGCACGTAACCGTACTCCCGCGCTTCGTCCGGCGACAGCCACGCCGGCGCGGGTTCCGCCGTGTAGTAAGCGTTCGTCGAGAGACGGAGTCGCTCGGCGATGCGCGCCGCGAAACAGCTTCCGGCTGAAGCGATGCTGTCGTGCTCGCCGATCGTGAACTTGACCGGCCCTTGCGGATCGTACGTGCCGTCCGCGATCGAGGCGGCCGTCGTCGACCAGCGCTGGATGGAATCGAGATCGTCGTAGGGCGAAGCCACAGTGCGTGCGGCTTGCGGTTCGAGCGTCGAGTTCCTACGGGAACCATCCAATACTCCGCCCAAGAACCATCCAATGCGCGATGTGGCATGGCCGAGCGCGATGCCGGCGGTCGACCGGGCGAGCATCGTGCCGATCTATCAGCAAATTTACGAAGAACTGCGGGAAGCGATCCTTACGGGAACGCTGCCCGAAACCACGCGTCTGCCGCCCGAACGCACGCTCGCGGAGAAACTCGGGGTCAACCGCAGCACGGTCGTGCACGCGTATCGCGAACTCGTTGCCGACGGTTTGATCGAACAGCGTGTCGGTTCGGGTTCCCGCGTCGCGCGCGCGGCGACGGCCGCACCGCGCGGTGCCGACGTGCCCTGGTGGGTGACGCTGCCGTCGTGGCGCGTCGGGTCGTTCCCGCAAGTGCTCGGCGAGCTCGCCGCGACGTTTCAGGGCGAACGCGTCGCGTTCGTCCAGGGCGTGCCCCCGGTCGAACCGTCGCCCCTGGCGGAGCTGGCGCGCGCGTTCGCCGGCGTCGCGGGCGATCCGAGCTACGTGCTCTCGTACGGCGACTCCGAAGGTCACGCGCCTCTGCGCGAGATCATCGCGGCGCGCATGCGGGCCCGCGGTTGCTCGACGACCGCGAGCGAGATTCTGGTC
>CAZZUZ010000272.1:0-4293 GCA_964657315.1 Vulcanimicrobiota bacterium | reverse complement strand
CCGCCCAGCTCGTGGCGCGGACCGCGCAAGCCGAGAGCGACGCGGTGAGGCTTTGAATGCCGCGCGCGGTCGACGACTCGCTGCCTTCGAAGATCGCGAGAAGGGAACCGTCCGCGCCGGGCTCGCCGCCGAGTTCGTTCGCGTAACCGATGCTTAGCAACGCAGCGGTCGGTTCGACGTCGTTCGCGAGAACCGCAGCCACGGCGTGGCCGCACCCACCGGCCGGGATCGCCGCGCGCAACGCAACCCGGAACTGGGGCAGCGGCATGACTTTGAAGTTGACGCTGGCGATCGCGACGAGCGTCCCGAGCGACCCGACGTAAAGACGGCTCAGATCGTAGCCGGTGACGTTCTTGACGACCATCCCGCCGGCACTGGCGACCGTGCCGTCGGCGAGCACGGCGGTCGAACCGATGATCGCGTCGCGTGCGCGGCCGTAGGTGTTGCGGCGCGGCCCGAGCCAGCCCGCCGCGAGTGCTCCGCCGACCGTCGCGGTCGCGGCGCGCGGCACGTCGAGCGCGACGAATTGCCCGTGCTCGGCGAGGGTTCGCTCGAGCGTGCCGACCGTCACGCCGCACTCGACGCTAATCGTGAGATCGGCCGGCTCGTAGGCGGCGATGCGGTCCAGGGCTCGCAAATCGATCTCGACGTCGCAGCGTTCGGCCGCGAAGCCGAATGACGCGAACGTGTCACCGCCGCGAAAGACGACGGCCTCGCCGCGCGCGTCGCAGTCGCGCAACAGACGCGCGAGAGCTTCGCGGTCGGCCGGCCGTTCGACGCGCGCGGGCGAGGTCGCGATCACAACCAGGCGCCCGCGGCGACGGCTCTCTGTACGTCGATCGTATTGGCCGCCGCTTCGCCGCAGAGCGAACCCGACGGGAAGATTTTCTCGGGATTGAAGAGGCGCTGCGGATCGAAGACCTCGCGCACGCGCAGCATCGTCGAGAGATCGTCGTCGTTAAAGAGGATGCCGAGCGTCTCACGCTTTTCGTTGCCGATGCCGTGCTCGCCCGAGATCACGCCGCCCATCGCGATGCAGCCGCGCAGGATCGCGTCGCCCGCGTGATGCACGGCCGCGGCCTGCTGTTGGTCGCGGCGATCGAAGAGCAGCAGCGGATGCAGGTTGCCGTCGCCGGCATGAAAGACGTTGCCGACTTTGAGGCCGTGCTCTTCGACGATCCGCGCGATCATCGCGACGGCTTCGGGCAGACGCGTGCGCGGCACGACGGCGTCCTGAATGTAGTAATTCGGTGCTATACGGCCGACGGCGCCCGCGGCTCCCTTGCGCGAGGCCCAGAGGTTCGCGCGTTCGGCGGCGCCGGTCGCGCCGTGCCACGAGAGCGCTCCGTGTTCGAAGCCGATCGCTTCGACCGTCTTGGAGATGGCTTCGACGTCTTGGATCGTGCCGACGATCTCGACCAGCAGCACCGCACCCGCTTCCAGCGGGTAGCCGACGTGGTAATGCGCTTCGATCGCCTGAACGATCACGCGATCCATGATCTCCATGGCGGCCGGCAGAATGCCGGCGGCCACGATTGCCGATACGACGGCCGAAGCCGCTTCGATGTCCGCAAACGCGCCGACGGCCACCGCGGTCGCTTCGGGCACGGGGGTGAGCTTGACGTCGATCGCGGTGATGATACCGAGCGTGCCTTCGCTGCCGACGAGCAGCGCGGTGAGATCGTAACCCGGATCGTCGATCGAGACGTCGTGAATGGTGCCTTCGAAGTCGACGTACTGGACGCCGAGCACGTGGTTCATCGTCGCACCGTATAGCAGCGTATGCGCGCCGCCCGCATTGGTTCCGACGTTGCCGCCGATTGTGGAGATCTTCTGACTCGACGGATCGGGCGCGTAGAAGAGGCCGTGTTCGGCGATCGCTTCGGAGAGTCTGACGTTCACGACGCCGGGCTCGACGCGGGCGCGGCGGCCGCGAACGTCGAGGTCGAGGATCCGGTTCATGCGCACGAACGAGAGAACGATACCGCCCGACATCGGTACCGCTCCACCGCAGAGACCCGTTCCCGCGCCGCGCGCGACGATCGGCGTCCCGAATTCGCGCGCGATCTTGATCGCCTGCGAGACCGCGTTGGCGTCGGCGGGAATCACCGCGGCGTCGGGTAGTCGATCTTCACTACACGCGTCGAATGAGTAGACGGCGAGATCTTCCGGCGACGTCAGTACGGACGCGCTTCCCAGCGCTTGCGTGAGGCGCCGCTGCAGATCGTGCCTTACCGATGTCACCGTCGTCATAGCGTATCCTTACCCGAGTTTGCCGGCCGATGCTTCGAGCAGCGACCAGTTCGCATCGCCGTACTGCGCTTTGTACTTGCCGTAGAACCCCGAGGCCGCGAGCTTCGCGCGGAACGGCGCCGGATCGACCGTGTTGATCTTCAGACCGAGGCGCGTGAGCTGATCGCCGAGCGAGTTGTTGAGCGCTTCGGTTTGCGCGCGATTCTGCAGCGCGTAAAAGTCCATCGTCGATTTGATCAACGCTTGCTGGTCCGGTTTGAGACCGGCCATCGTGTCGTTGTTGACGACGGTCCAGAAATTCGACCACATGTGGTTGGTCATCGAGAGATACTTCTGTACTTCGTACAGACGGAACGTCTTCTCGATCACCAGCGGATTTTCTTGAGCGTCGACGACGTGGGTCTGCAGCGCCGTATACATCTCGTTCGCGTTGATCGGTGTGGGCGACGCGCCGAGCGCCTTGAACATGTCGACCCAGATCGGCGCCGTGGGCGTGCGGATCTTGAGGCCGTTCATGTCGTCGACGTGCGCGATCGGCTTGACGCTGGTCGTCACCTCGCGGAAACCGTTGACCCACGCACGGCTCATCGTGACGACGCCGGCTTTACTATCGATGTCCGCGCGAATCGCTTTGCCGAGCAGGCCGTCGAACGCCTTGAGCGCCTGATCCTGCGATTTGAACGCGAAGCCGACCGCTTCGATGCCGGCCAGCGGCGCGACCGTCGAGAAGAGGCCGCCGTATCCCGTGTAGATCTGGATCGCGCCGCTGCGGACTTGCGAGAACATCGCCTGGTCGCCGCCCAGCTGCGCGTTCGGGAAGATCTGGATGGCGATCTTGCCGCCCGATTTTTTTGCAACCGTCTGCGCGATCTTATTCGCCGTGATGTTGACCGGATGCTCGACGGGCGTCGTGTGCGCCCACTTGAGCGTAACGTCCGCTGCGCTCGCGCGACTGCGAATGATGCCGATCGTGGCGAACGCGGATGCGGAGGCGATGAAGCCGGCGCGCGTTTGTGAAGACGTCAAAATGCTGGACCTCTCTTAAAAAGCTGTCTCGCGGGTCTCGCGTACGTTTGTCGAGACGGTAATGGAAAGGGGAGCGCCTGTCCAATACGTGCGCCAGCTACGGCTGAGACTTGCGCCGTATCAACGCGGTGTAGGCTATATGCGTTTCGCATCAATTGAATGCAGGCGCTTTCGCGCGGTCGCGCGCCGCGGTTTCGCCGCGGACGTGATCGACGAAGGTGTGCAGCAGCGGCCGCTGATCTTCACGCCGATACGAGAGCACGAGCGGCAGCTCTTTGCGGGCGGTCGTACGCAGCGGCCGGTACGTGACGCGCGGGGTGCCCGTATGGCGCATGACGTGCGGTACGATCGAAACGCCCATGCCCGCCGCCACGAGCGCGATGACGACGTTCATTTCGTCACCGAGCGCCACGACCCGCGGCGAGAACCCGGCGTGCGTGCAGATGTTGACGATCGCGTCGTGCATCTCGCACGCGCGCGAGCGTGGAAAGAGCACGAACGGCTCTTCGGCGAGCTGCGCGGGGTCGACGTCGTTTTGTTGCGCGAGGGGATGCTCGCTCGGTAAGACCGCTACGAACGAGTGGCGTTCGACCTCGAACTGCTCGAGCGCGTGATCGCCCGAAAACGGACGTAGAAAGCCCGCGTCGAGTCGCCGCGAGCGCAGCGCTTCACGCTGCTCGGGGTTGACCCAGACGTGCACGTTGAGCTCGACCAGCGGAAAGGCCGCACGATACGTCGCGACCGTGTCGAGCACCGAACCATATGTGGCCGTGCCGATGATGCCGATCTCGAGCCGGCCGACGTGTTCGCCGCTCTCGGCGCGTGCGGTCGCATAGACGGATTCGACGCGCTCTACCGCCGCGCGCGCTTCGGGCAGAAAGCGGCGGCCTTTTTCGCTCAGCCGGACGCCGCGCCGGTCGCGTTCGAAGAGTTCCACTCCGAGCTGCAGCTCGAGCTTGCGGATCTGCTGGCTCAGCGGAGGCTGGGCGATCCCGAGCGCCGCTGCGGCGCGCC
>CAZZUZ010000271.1:0-4313 GCA_964657315.1 Vulcanimicrobiota bacterium | reverse complement strand
GATTCTGCTCGAGCGCGCCGATCCGGCGAGCCTTTGCGGGGAGTTCTTCTACGGCGGGTTTCGCGGCAGAGATCTGCTGGTTGAGCGTTTCGACCTGCGCCTGCGACGAAGCGATCTGCGCGGTCAATTGTGCCTCTTGCGTCTGCAGTTGCTGATAGACCGGATTCGGAATCGTCGACGTTCCCGAATCGATGTTGTCGGGCGCCGCGTCGTACGCGCGCTGCGCCTCGGCGACTTGCGCGCGAAGCTGAATGACGGTCGGCATCGCGTCCGTGTACTGCTGCCGGGCTTGCGCGAGGAGCCCTTTGAGACGCGCGAGTTCCGTCGCACCGCTCTGCTTGACGGGATTGGGTGCGCGGGAGCTCGAGCCCGTGATCGTCTCGGGCGTGCTCGCGAGCGACGACTGCACGGTCGCGAGCGTCGCCTGCGCCTGCTGGCCCTCGAGGATCGCGGTCTGCAGCTTCGTTTCGAGCGCCTGTTCGTTCGTGATGATCGTCGTCGTCTGCGTCGGCAGATCGGCGATGTGCGCGTCCTGCTGATATTGCGTCAGCTCGTCTTGCGCCGCACTGACCCGCTGCTCCGCGTCCGGCAATTGCGCGCGGGTGGTCGCGAGCAGGGCGTCGGCCTGCTGTCCGATGAGTTGCGTCTCGTGTTCGGTGAAGGCTTGAGCCCACGCGTTCGCGATCGCCGCGGAGGTTTCGCGGTCGCTCCACGTCACCGAGAGCGAGATGATCGCGGTATCGGGCACCGGATGCGCTTTGACGGCTGCGAGGACTTGGCCGTCGCTCGCCGCGAGGTGCAGCTTCTTCGCGACTTCTTGCGCGATCTGCGGCTGCAGCAGCAAGTCGACGTAGGTCTCCGGCGTCTGCGTACCCTTCGCGGCGAGCATGGCGTTGAGAATGGAGACCGGGGTGCCTCCGGCATTCGAACTCTGGATCGCCGAACTGTCGGAATTGGCGCTGCCCGCGATGAGGCGGACGTTGGTCGTGTATTTCGACTTCTGCAGTATCGAGAACGCGGCCACCAAAACGAAGAGCCCGATCGCGACCGCGAGGAACAGCTTACGCCGGCGCAACACCGTCGCCCACAACCGAGCGAGGTTGAGCGAGCGAAGCTGCTGTTCGGCTTCGAACTGCGGGCCGAAGTCGGCGTTGGGATCCAGTCCATACGACGAGGATCCGACGGTGCGTAAATTTGCCATCAGAGATGCGTCAACGTGTACAGGATCGTCGTGAGGGGACTAATCGCGTCGCCCGCACTCGTTCGGCCCTTGCCCTGCGGTACGAAGACCGAATCGCCTTTAGCGAGCACGACGTCGTTGCGCGAATCGCCTTCCTTGTAGATCTGGTACATGTTCACGGTCTGCTTCGTCACGATACCGCTCTCGTTGCGGTGCGACACTACGACACGGTTAAGATCGGCATTGGCCGACGCGCTCACGCCCGCTCGCGCGATCGCGTTGACCAGACGGTCGCCCTCGCGCATCGGGATCTCGCCGCCGTGATCGACGGCGCCCGCGACGAAGACGTTGAATACGATCGGCGACGGAACGTAGATGGACATTTGATTGCGGATGGTGGTGTCGAGCGACAGATCGCCTCCGCGCAGTAATTTCTGCAGCGACACGGTTTGAACGCCGTCGCCGGATTGGATTCGCGCGTCGGGCAGATCGCCGTCGGTCGGTCCGACGTCGCCCGCTGCGGCGAGGGCGTCCGTCAAATGACTGCCCGGCTGCAGCTGATATTTGCCCGGCGTCTTCACGTTGCCCAAGACGTAAACGTCGACCGGCGCGACGGCGGCGACCGCGACCGTCACCGAGGGGTTGCGCAGGTACTTGCGCAACGCGCGGCTCATCGCGACTCCCGCCTGGGCCGGCGTCATCCCGGACACGCGCACAGCTCCCGCGAGCGGCTCCTGGATGAGGCCGCCGGGCAGCACGCGGACCCCGGCCTGCGAGAGGCTCGGCTCGTTGTAGACGACGACCGAAATCAGATCGCCCGGGCGGATCTGATAGCTCGTGCTCGACGCCGGAAACGACGACATCGCGGGCTCGGATGTCGGAGCCGAATCGACCTGCGCGAGGGCAGGGAGCGCGGTTCCCGAGCAAAGTGCCAGCGTGGCGAGCATCGTTCGCGTCGCTTGCGGGATGGTGAGAGGCTTCATATATGAACTGTCGCTCTTACGATACTCGTTGGAAGGTAGGGACCAAAGGGACCTTACACCCGTTCGACACGGGCCAAAGGCACTCATATGTCCGGAAGGCTAAGGTTTTATAACAGGACACTCATTTTCTTTCGGTCCGAACCGGCTCGACGTGATACGCCGGGCGCCGGTTCCGCAGTGCGCCATGACACTTTTTCGCGGCGGCCGCCGGCGCTACACTGGACGCCTCATGAACCGAGCGCTGCTGATCGAGCCGCAAACCCTCTTCGCGCCGTATTTCGCGGGCGTGCTCGAAGGTGCGGGCTCCAGCGTTACGGTTGCCGGGCACGTGCGCGAGCGCGCGGTCCGCGAACTCAATCCGAGCCTCGTCGTCCTCGACGCCGCCTCGGCGGGTCAAGCACCGCTGCGCGTGATCAGCGGCCTGCGCGAAACGCTGCCGCACGCGCGGATCGTCGTCTTCGCTCGCGCGTTCGAACCCGCGTGGGAAACGCTCGCGCACGCAATGGGAGCCGACGTCATCGTCGGGCCGTCCGCGAGCGAGTCCGACCTCATCAGTGCGATCGCCGTCGCATAACGTCGCGAAGTCTTAACAGCGCAACGGCTGGTCATTCGACTACGTTGTGCCGAAGGATGGTTCGTAAGGCTCAATCTGGACCGTGTTCGTCCGCTGGAGATTTGTAGAGCGTTTTGGGTACCGTCGCGTTACGGGTCGCCGTCATCGAGTCTCAGGTTCTTTTCGCGAAAGCGCTGAGCGGTATTTTCGCGGAAGACCCGGCCTTCAGCGTCGTCGGCGATTTTCGTCAACCGGTATCCGCGACGCTTCAGCCGTACGACCTCGACATCATCGTGCTCGATCTCGACGGTCAGGCGCTCGATCCGGGCCTCACGATCGCCGCATGTCTGGAAGGCGCCCCGCGCGCTTCGATCTGCGCGCTCTCCATGCACTTGTCGTCGGAAATGATGCAGCGCTGCCTCAATAGCGGCGCCAACGCCTATATCGTCAAGGACATCTCGCCCGTGGAACTCATTCGCGCGATCAAGATCGTCGCGGGCGGTGAGTCGTACGTCGATCCGCGCGTCGCGGGCGGGCTCTTACGCCGCCGGGTCCAGAACGGCTCGAAGCCCGACATCATGCAGCTTTCCGCGCGCGAGAGCGAAGTCCTCAAGCTCATCGCCGAAGGTCTGGCCAACAAGCAGATCAGCGCGCGGCTGCATCTCTCTGAAAAAACGGTCAAGAACCACGTCTCGCGGATCTTTTCGAAGTTGAATATTTCGGCCCGCACCCAAGCGGCCGTGCACGCGATTCGCGCCGGCATCGTTTAGTTTTGAACCTCCGGTTCTGGCTACTTTTAGCCGGGGCTCTCCTCGTGCGCCTGGGCGCGGCCGCCCTCCCGGGGTATCCCGACGACCGCCGAGTCTTTACGAGCTGGGCCGAAACGCTCGCGCGCGGCGGACCGCTCGCGATCTACGGTCCGACCGTCGTTCCGACCGTCGATTACACGCCGGGCTATCTGTACGTCCTCTGGGCCGCCGGGCTCGCCGCGAAGGCGCTCGGCGGCGGCCCGATCGCCTGGCGCGTGCTGCTCACGATCGTCCCGATCGCGGGCGATCTCGCGGTCATCGCCCTGCTCTACGCGCTCGCGCGCCGCTTCACGAGCGAACGCAGCGCGCTCGTTCTCGTCGCGCTCGCGGCATTCGCACCGCCGATGTGGCTGGACTCGGCGGTCTTCAGTCAGTCGGACTCGGTACCGCTGGCGCTCGCGCTCGTTGCGCTGATGTCGGCCTCGAGCGTGCGGTTCGCGCTCGCGTGGGCCGTGCTCGCCGCCGCGATCGTCGTGAAGCCGCTCGTCGTCATCCTCGGCCCGACGATCGCCGTGCTCGGGCTTCGCGCCGGCTCGCTGCGCTCGGCCGCACTTTGGCGCACGGCCGCCGTCGCATGTACTGCCGTCTTCGCGATCGCGTACTTCGCGACGCTGCCGTTCACGACGCGGCGCGCGCCCGAAGCGGTGATGGCGTTTCTGCTCGGCCGCTACACGAGCGGCACCGGCAAAGCGCCGTACACGACCGAAGGCGCGTTCAGCATCTATCCGCTCTTTACGAGCTTTCACACGAGCGATGCGACGACATTCGGCCCCTTTTCGTTTGCGCTA
>CAZZUZ010000270.1:0-4322 GCA_964657315.1 Vulcanimicrobiota bacterium | reverse complement strand
CCGAAACCGAGCGTTGGAAGAAATTGCTGGAATCGCCTTCGGAGGCCGCATGAGCGTACGCGCCGTCGTTCTCGCCGCAGGCAAGGGCACGCGCATGAAAAGCGCGCGTCCGAAGGTGCTGCACGAACTGTGCGGCCGCCCGATGCTCTGGCACGTGCTGCGCGCGCTTCGCGACGCGCGTGTCGAAGACGTCACCGTCGTCACCAACGCGGACGTGGCCGAGCACGTCGGCGCGGTCGCGCGATCGGCCGGCCACGCGAGCGTGCGCGCCGTTCTGCAAGAGCCGCAACTCGGCACGGGCCATGCCGTTGCGATCGCGCTCGCCGAGCTCGACGTACGCGACGGAACGCTGCTCGTGCTCAACGGCGACATGCCGCTGGTCGACGCAGATCTCGTCCGCCGCGCGCTCGAGGGCCGCAAGGGCGCGCTCTCGCTCGTGACCGCGCGCATGCCGTTGCCCTCGACTTTCGGGCGTATCGTGCGCGACGGCGATCGCGTCGCACGGATCGTCGAGGCCCGCGATGCCAGCGCCGAAGAACTCGACCTCGACGAGATGAACGCCGGGCTCTACGCATACGACGAATCGAAGTTGCGCGCGGCCGCAGCGGAACTGCGCGACGACAACGCGCAGAGGGAATACTACCTCACCGACACGATCGCGCGCTTCGCGAACGGCGGCGACCACGTCGCGCCGATCGTCGTGGACGACTACCGCACGGTGCTCGGAGTCAACGATCGCGCCGAACTCGCCGCCGCTGCCGCGATCCTCAACCGCCGCCTCTGCGACGCGCACATGCGCGCGGGCGTCACGATCGCGGACCCGGCGACGACCTATCTCGAGCCCGACATCGAGCTCGCAGCCGACGTCACGATCCTGCCCAACACGACCATCGGCCGCAGGTCGATCGTCGGCGCGCACAGCGAGATCGGCCCCAACACCCGGCTCGCGAACGCTCGCATCGGCGAACACGTCGTCGTGAGCGACAGCGTCGTGCTCGATTCGAGCGTCGGCGATTTCGCGCTCGTGGGTCCGTTCGCGCATCTGCGTAACGGCAATGAGATCGGTACGGGCGCGCGGATCGGAAACTTCGTCGAGATCAAGGCCTCGACGCTCGCGCCCGGTGCGAAGGCGAGCCACCTCGCCTACATCGGCGACGCATCCGTCGGCGAACGCTCCAATATCGGCGCGGGCGCGATCACGGCGAATTACGACGGGAAGAACAAACACCGCACGACGATTGGCAAGGACGTGCGAATCGGTTCGAATTCGACGCTGGTCGCGCCCGTTACGATCGGCGACGGGTCGCTCACCGGCGCCGGCGCCGTCGTCATCGCCGACGTCGAGCCCGGCGCGCGCGTCGTCGGCAATCCCGCAAAACCCCTGCCCGCGAAAATCGCGAGCGCGAAGCCCTAGCCCGAGGCGGCTTCGGCTTCACCCGCATTCGAAGGCCCGTCTTCGACGAAGACGCGCTCGACGCGCCGGTCCGGCACGAACCACATCGCCGCAACGCCGTAATAGGCGACGTGAGCGAGAGCCGGAATCCAGAACGCCGCGACGGTTCCCGCAACGTAGGCGACGATCGAACTCTTGCCTTTCCAGTCGGCGCCGAACGCGCGAGCCAGCGGCGAGTCCGGATCGTCGCATGCGACGAGCGAGCGTGCGAGCAACGAATACGCGAGGGCGCACAAAAGCAGCAGCGTCCCATAGAGCGCGAGCGGAATCGCGGCGTTGGGCGCTTCACCGACCCATGCGGTCGCGAACGGAATGAGCGAGAGCCAGAAGAGCAGGTGGAGGTTCGCCCACATGGTGCGCCCGTCGATACGTCGCGCGATCTGGAACATGTGGTGGTGGTTGTTCCAGTAGATGCCGACGTATACGAAGCTCAGCACGTATGCGACGAAGGTGGGCCAGAGTTCCGCGAGCGCGCGTAGATCGGTGCCGTGCGGCGGCTTGAACTCGAGTACCATGATCGTGATGATGACGGCGATGACGCCGTCGCTGAACGCCTCGAGACGGCCCTTGCTCACGCTCGGCAAGCCGCCGTGCGCGCGCATCCTCGGCAGTTGCGCCGCGCTTCGCCGTGTAAGTGACGGAACTCCTCAAGGAGTGTTCCATTGTGAAGTTCGCGCATCTGCCGATCTATACGCTCGCGGCGAGCGTCGCCCTCGCCGCCGCCGCAGGCGCCGCCGCCCCGGTCGCCGTCAAGAGCGGCATCGACGCGACGTCGATCGATCGTAGCTGCAAGGCGTGCGACGATTTCTATCAGTTCGCCGAAGGCAACTGGATCAAGGCCCATCCGATCCCGCAGTCGGAGTCGGACTACGGCAATTTCTCGGTTCTCAACGATCGAAATCTCGACGAGCTGCACGGCATCCTCGAGGACGTCTCGCACCGTACGAACGCGGCGGGTTCGAACGAACAAAAGACGGGCGATTTCTACGCGAGCTGCATGGATACGGCGGCGATCGACGGCGCGGGACTCGCGCCGTTTCAGAAGCAGCTCGGCTCGGCTGCCGGCGTCGCCGGCATGTCCGCACTTCCGGCGACGCTCGCGGATCTCGATCGCGACGGCGTCGGCACGTTCTTCCGGTACTCGGCCGACAGCGATCCGCACGATTCCGGCAATGTCATTCTGTCGCTCGATCGCGCCGGTCTCGGTCTGCCCGATCGCGACTATTACCTCAAGGACGACGACAAGACCAAGGCGATCCGTAGCGCCTACGTCGCGCACGTGGCGAAGATGTTCGTCCTGCTCGGCGATGCACCCGAGACCGCGCAGACCGAGGCCGCGACCGTACTCTCGATCGAAACGGCGCTCGCGACGGCACAACTGAGCCGCGTCGCACGCCGCGACCCGGCCGCGACCGATCACAAGATGACGCTCGCACAATTCTCTGCTATCGCGCCGAATTTCGATTGGGCCGCGTTTCTCAAATCCAGCGGCATCTCGAGCGATGCGGCGTTCAACGTCGCCGAACCGGACTATTTCAAAGCGCTCTCGACGCTACTGGCCGCGACGCCGGTAGACGGCATCCGCACCTATCTGCGCTGGCACGTCGCGCACAGCTATGCCGCAGCGATGCCTACCGCGTTCGGCGACGAGAATTTCGCCTTCTTCGGCAAAACGCTCACGGGTGCGCCCGAACAGCAGCCGCGGTGGAAGCGCTGCGTGGGCGCGACCGATCGTCAGCTCGGCGAAGCGCTCGGACAGCTCTACGTCGCAAAGACGTTTCCGCCGTCGGCGAAGGTCCAGGCGCTCGACATGGTGCGCAACATCAAATCGACGCTGCGTACCGATTTCGCGTCGCTGGATTGGATGACGCCGCAGACGCGAGCCAAAGCCATTCAAAAACTCGACGCGTTCACGCTCAAGATCGGCTATCCCGACAAATGGCTCGATTACGGCACGCTCGCGGTCGTGCGCGGCCCCTACGGCGCGAACGTCATCGCCGCCGACGAGTTTCACAACGCCGACGAGGTCGGCCAAATCGGTAAGCCCGTGGATCGCACGCGCTGGGGCATGACGCCGCCGACGGTCAACGCGTATTACAATCCGTCGCAGAACGAGATCGTGTTTCCGGCGGGCATCCTGCAGCCGCCGTTTTACGACAAGGACGCCGACATGGCCGTGAACTACGGCGCGATCGGCGCGGTCATCGGTCACGAATCGACGCACGGGTTCGACGACGAGGGACGCAAGTTCGATTACAAAGGCGATCTCACGGACTGGTGGACGCCCGAGGATGCGAAGCGCTTCAACGTTCGCGCGAGCTGCATCGTGACGCAGTACGATACACTCTCGCCGCAGCCCGGCGTACAAGAGAACGGCTCGCTCGTGCAGGGCGAGGCGATCGCCGATCTCGGCGGCGTGACGATCGCCTACAAAGCATTCGAGAAATGGCAGTCGGCGCATCCGCGCAGGACGATCGACGGCTTCACGCCCGAACAGCGCTTCTTTCTCGGCTGGGCGCAGGTGTGGGCTTCGAACCAGCGGCCCGAAGCGACCGCTTTGCGTGCGAAGACCGACGTTCACGCCTTCGACAAGTTCCGCGTCAACGCGACGCTCGCGAACATCCCCGGTTTCGCCAAAGCCTGGTTCTGCAAGATGACGGAGCCCATGGTCCGTCCCGCCAGCTCCCGCTGCGAGATCTGGTAATCGCGGTGGCTGCCGGCCGAACGATTAGCCGATTGTAACTACGGGGGTGAGCGGGAAGTCGGGGTTGTCGCGCGCGACCTCTTCCAGCGCGTACAGGGCGGCGAACACGGTGTCCTCGCGCCAAGGGCGGCCGACGATCTGCACGCAGATGGGCAGCCCCGTGCT
>CAZZUZ010000269.1:0-4351 GCA_964657315.1 Vulcanimicrobiota bacterium | reverse complement strand
CCGGCGTCGAGCGCCAGATCGTTCGCGCCGCGCACCGCATCGCCGTCGCGGCCGATCAGGGTGACCGTCGAACCGACCGCGACGTTCGCGATTCCCGTGACGTCGACGAACGACATGTTCATGCACACGCGCCCCACGATCGGGGCCCGCGCACCGCGCACGAGCACCGTGCCGCGATTGGAGAGCGAACGCGGCACGCCTTCGGCGTAGCCGATCGGAATCACGGCGATCTGCGATTCGCGCGCCGTGTGAAACGTGCAGCCGTAGCCGACGGAGCGGCCCGCTTCGACGGTGCGCAGCGCGACGATCTCGGTGCGCCAGGAGAGCGCGGGCTCGAGTTCGATTCCGCCGCCGGCCGCGCGCCGCGTTTCCGCCGACGGCCAGATGCCGTAGATCGCGATGCCCGCGCGCACCATGTCGTAGCGCGACTGCGGGTAGAGCATCGCCGCGGCCGACGCGGCCGCGTGCCGGCGCACGCCGCGTTCGGCGAACGCCGTTCGGAGCGGTTCGATTGCGGAGTCGAATTTTGCCAATTGCCCGAGCGTGAACTCGCTCTCGAGTTCCTCGGCTGCGGCCAGATGTGTGAAGACCCCGCCGAGCGCAAAATCCGGATCGTCGAGGTAGGCTGCGAGCGCGGCCGTCGCGCGATCGGCGTCCAGCCCGAGCCGCGTGACGCCGGTATCGATCTTCACGTGCACGCCGAGCGGCGATTCGAGACTGCGCGCGAGGCGTGCCGCATCGCGCTTGTACGAGCCGCGGCTCCACATCGCAATCGCCGCGCGGCTCTCGTGTGCGAGCCCGATTTCGTGCGGCTCGACGGGGCCCAGGACGAGGATCGGCGAGACGATGCCGGATTCGCGTAGCGTCGCCGCTTCGTCCACGCGATACGTGCAGAACGAATCGACCGCCCCGTCGAGCGCACGCGCGACTTCGACGAGACCGTGCCCGTAGGCGTTGGCTTTGACGACCGCGGCGAATGCGGAGGGACGTACCGTTTCGCGCAAGCGCGTGGCGTTGCGGCGCACGGCCGCGAGATCGATCTCGAGTCGCGCGATCACGCGCGCCGCAAGGTCCGGGAAACGACGTACGCTACGGGGAGGCCGAAGAAGAGACAGTGGGCGACGACGTCCTGCTCGACGCTCGCGATGGTCGGAAAATGCCAGATGCCCGCGGCGAATTCGACGAGCCACATCGACATCAGCACGACGAGGCCGTAGACGAGCCCCGACACCAGCGGCCGCGTGAGCAGCTGCGGCGTGCGCGCGGCGAGATAGGCGAATCCGATCCCCCAGCCGAGCGAGACGGTCAGGTGCACCGCGACGCCGAGCCCTACGAAGGCCTCCGACGCCGACGCCGCCTTGCCCACGGCGCCCGATGCGACGTATTGATAGAATTGCGCGACCGTGAGGCTGTGGCTCACCGCGACGTAGATGGTCAGCAGGTAGGCGTCGATCGAAACGGCGCCCAGGAGGCCCGCCAAAATGCCCGCCCGGGCGATCCCCGGCACGGAAACGGTCGCTTCACGCATCGGACCCCGCGGTTCGACGCGCCGGCCCCGCCTTCGTCTTTTTCTCGCGCCGGTGTGGGCTCCGGTCCGATTTGAGCCGAAAACCCGAGTGTGGCCAAACCCGTAAGCCGCGCGAACGCCGTCCGTCAGCGCCTCAAGCGCAACGACTCGCTCTTCGCGATCAAAAAAGAGAATCCGATCGTCGGGTTGTTCCGCATCCTGTCGATTCTCATCATCGCGTACTTTTCGGCCGTCTTCTTCGACCTGCTCCTGGTTCGAATCTCCGAAATGCCGCACGGCGCGCTCTGGGATCCGTCGTTCAAGGGCCCGATCTTCTTCATCATGATGGTCGTGGTGTGCGGAATCATCTCGATTCCGTACTTCATGAAAGAGTGGGACCCGACGCTGCGCACGTGGTCGATGTACACCGCGACGCTCATCGTGGCGTACGCGGTGTTCGACGGATCCGGCTTCATCGATCCGGGATATCCGCTCAAATGGGTCGTCGCGCACGTCGCGACGCCCGTCATGCAGAAGTTCTCACGCTAGCTCTACCGGTGTAGCGCCCCCGTTCGGAAGGCGGCCGACATCCGCGTGAACGACGGATCGATCGCGGGAATGTGTCGGATCGCGGGTGCCTTCGCGCCCCGTTCGGTCGTTTGGAAAGCGGCTGCGGATGCGCCGTGCTTCGTCCGAGTGGGGACGGCTGCAAGACGGGCCGAGGTATCCGCGAGCGGACGCGCGACGATGCGATAGTCGAAATCGACCGTATCGCGACCGGCGTCGTTTTCGTGCACTTCGAAACCGGCCGTCGTGCGGTCGCTCACGTAGACGCCGTGGCTCTGGCCGCCCGGCGTGACGATGACCATATACGGTTGCGTGCGCGAGATCGTCCCGGCGAATGCCGGATCGAGCGCGACGTACGCCCGGCCCGCGACGAGATGGCCCGAGCCATAGTCTTCGACGCTCGGAAGCGTTTCGCGCGCGGGGTACATGGCGACATCACCATGCGTCGACGGCGACGCGATGGTCGTCGTCGCACTTTGGAGCGGTACGTCGCTGCAGATGGTCGACGAGACGACGGGAAACGCTGCGCAGTCTTGAAAGATCCGGCCGTAGACGAAGATGTCGCCCGAGATCTGCAGATCCGACGCTCCGGCGAGGCCCGCGCCGCCGCGTGCGAGCGACGCTCCGCTTACGAACGCACTTCGAAAATTGCTGTACGTCGCGTTCCCGTTGACCATCGGCCCGTTGTAGGCGGCGAAGACGTCGGTTCCGGATTTCTCCGCGAAAGCCGCGACGACGGGCTCGTTCGCGCTGCCCGAAGAGCCGAAGGTCGCGATCCCCGGACCTTGGAGTTCGCCGATGTAAGCGCCGCCGCCACCGCCACCCTCGTTGTAGATGTAGGCTGCGTCGTCGCCGGCGTAGCTCTGCGCGTTGAGAGCGAGCCCACTTTGGGAGAAGAACATCCCGCCTTCACCGTTGCCGTCCGCGTACGCCGACATGCCGTTTCCGCTACCTTTCGCTTCGGCATCGATGGCGTCGGCCGAGCCGTTTGCGGCCGACGTCGCTTCGAGACCGGCACCGGTTCCACCGGCATACGCGAGTATCGACGGCTGCGCCGAAAGCGCTTCGGCGGCAACCGCGTATCCGGTGGTCGATACGCCGATGACGCCGATGCCGAATGGCGAACTCGATGCAGTGTCGTACGCGCCGAGCACGCCGAAGGGGAGTTGTATCCCGGTGTCCGCGCTACCGGTATTGCCTTCGAGGGCACCGCCGGAAGCATTGGCGTTGAGAAAGTTGACGGCGCCACCCGAACCCGAGCTCTGACTGACGACTGCGCGATGAAGGCCGGCGGCGCCGGCGGCAACGGAGGCCCCGGCGCAGAGCGCGAGACCGAGCGCGGCCGGGCGCGACAGACGGGATACACGATCGAACACGAAATTCTCCTCGAGCGAAGCGGGCGGAAGATGGCTCGGTTCTCTTGTGTTCATGCAAATTCCGCGGCGCACGCGCGGCTCGAAGCGATCTACCGGAAGGGCGGGAAAGACCCCCTTGCACTCCCCAGACGAGTCTGCTAACATCACCCGTGCTGGCAGTGAGCTGCCACGAGTGCTAACGCGCTTGCAATATACAACTTTAGGAGAGTACAGAGTGCATAAGCCTTTGGGCGATCGTCTGGTCGTCGAGCACCTCGAGCAAGCTGAAAAGACGTCCGGTGGCGTTTTCTTGCCCGACACCGCCAAAGAAAAGCCCCAAAAGGGCAAGGTCGTGGCGGTCGGTTCCGGCCGTACGCTCGACAATGGCACGAAGCTGGCCATGGAAGTCAAGGTCGGCGACGTGATCGTGTATTCCAAGTATTCGGGAAGCGAATACAAAGACGACGACGGTAAAGAGTACCTCGTCATTTCCGAAAAAGACGTTCTCATGATCGTCGATTCCAAAGTTCCGGCGGGAGTGTAAATTAACTAATGGCTGCTAAAGAACTCGTATTCGACGAGCAGGCACGGCGCGCGCTCGAGCGCGGCGCCAACATCCTTGCGGACGCCGTCAAGGTGACCCTCGGACCCAAGGGCCGCAACGTCGTCCTCGACAAGAAATTCGGCTCGCCCACCATCACCAACGACGGTGTGACGATCGCCAAAGAAATCGAACTCCCCAACACGTTCGAGAACATGGGCGCCCAGCTCGTCAAAGAAGTCGCTTCGAAGACGAACGACATCGCCGGCGACGGCACCACGACCGCGACCGTGCTCGCGCAAGCGATCATTCGCGAAGGTCTGCGTAACGTGACCGCGGGTTCCAACCCGCTGCTCATCAAGCGCGGCATCGACAAGGCCG
>CAZZUZ010000268.1:0-4361 GCA_964657315.1 Vulcanimicrobiota bacterium | reverse complement strand
GACCGAACCGTTGGCCGCGAGGAAGACGCGGACGTCGACGAGTCCCTCTTTGTGGTTGATTCGCATGTACTCGGAATACGTCGGCTGCACGAGCTTGACGACGTGCGCGGGAACGTTGGGATTCGCGCAGCTTCCCGACGCATCGGGCGGCGGCGTCGCCGGGATGGCCGTTGCGGTCGATTGGGCCACGACGATTGCGAGCGCGAGCGAATTGATCAACTTCCCGTTCCTTGATAGCGATTGAGGCCGATACGCCAGAATGCGTACGAGATTGCGAACCAGACCACGCCGACCAGCGGCGTCAGCAGACCGATTTGCGGCGAGAGCTGCAGCGCACCGTCGGCCTTGTGTAACAGATACGTCGCCGGAAAATAATTCATGAAGGCAAATGGAAAGACGAACGACAGAAAGAGCCGCACCGCTCGCGTGTAGATGCTAATCGGATACCGCGTGAAATCCTGCTCGAGCGACATGACGACCCAGCGCAGCGTGTCGACGCGAACGAACCAGAACGCCGCGGTCGCGATCGCGAGCTGGATGCCGAAATCGATGAGCGCGCCGCCGAAGGCCACGAGAACCACGAAGACCACGAAGCCCGCCGTGACCTTTACGCCGACGGCGACGGTCGCAACGCAGAAGATCGCGATCGCGAGCAGCAGTTCGTCCGGAAACGACTGCTGCGGCACGGTCATCGCCTGAAAGAGCGGGTCGAGCGGACGCACGAGAAAGCGGTCGAAGCGGCCTTCGCGCACCATCGACGGCACGTCGCCCACCGTGAAGAAGAACGTATTGTGGACGGCGTGTCCGAGCATCCAGAGCCCGTAGAGAAACGCCATCTGCCGGAAGTCCCAGCCGTTCATCGACGGGAACTGCGTCAGCGTCACCCAGAGCGCCGCGATCGCGGTCGCGTGATAGACGACCGTGAAGAGCGACCACATGAAGATGTTCGCCCGGTACTCGAGCATCGTGAGCAGGGTGATGCGCCAGAATTGACCGTAGACCGCGAGAATATGTTGCTCCCAAACGCCGCGCGTGCTTGAACTCCCCTCTTACCGCGGCACGGCCGTAACTTCCCGGCGATGCGCGTGCCGCTAGAACGGACGATCGCGGTCGAGGAACCTTACCGGCTCGACCTCACGGTCGCGGTGCTGCGCCGCTTTTCGACCAACGTCGTCGACGTGAGCGCGCCGGATGGCACGTACGTGCGCGCATTCGCGGGTGGTGCGGCGCCGGCGATGGTCGCGGTGCGTCAGCTCGGACCGGCGCAGCTCGGCGTTACCTTCGAAGGGCTCTCCGCCGACGAGCCCCGTGACGTCGCGCTGATCCGGCGCGTGCTCGGCACCGAGGCGAGAGCGCCGCACTTCGAACGCGCCGCGGCGGCGATTCCGTGGCTGCGCGATACGGTTGTGGCGGTGCGCGGCGTGCGCGCGCCGCGCTACGCAACGCTGTGGGAAGCGTGCGTCAATGCGATCGTCTTTCAAGCGGTCAGTCTCTTCGCGGCGACGGCCGTGCTCAAGCGCGTGATCCTCGCGATCTCACCGCCGCTCTCGTTCGCGGGCGTGACCCTCTACGCGTTTCCGACCGCGAGCGAGTTCGCGGCGCAGAGCGACGAGTCGCTGCGTGCCGCAGGCTTGAGCTTCGCGAAGATAGCGGCGCTGCGTAACGTCGGGGCGGCGATTTTGGAAGGCCGGCTCGACGAAGCGATGCTCGAAGAGCGCTCGACGCCCGACGCGTCCGCGCTGCTGCGCACGATCAAGGGCATCGGGCCGTGGACCGCCGCCGTCATCTTGCTACGCGGCCTCGCACGCATCGATCAGTTTCCGATGAACGATAGCGGCGTCGCAAAGATCGTGCGTTCGCTCGGCGGCCCCGAGATCGACCTCGACGCCACGCTGCGCGATCTCGGCGACGAACGCGGGATGCTGTACTACTACTTGCTACTCGGCCGCCTCATCGCCTCGGGCGAAGTCGATCCTACGATGAAAGCGTGGTAGCTACGCGTACGGCGCTCCGCTCGCACGTGAAGGCGGCGCCGAGCGCGCCGCGGACGGTCTTCGTAGCAACGAGTAGCCAGAGCGTCGCGAGCAGTGCGAGTAGTGCGAGTGCGCCGCCCGAGAAGATGCCGGCGCCCGTCAAGCCGTAGAGCGCGTCGGTTCCCGCGACCAAGACGCCCACGGGAAAGGTGAAGGCCCACCAGCCGAGGTTGAAGGGCAGTCCCTTGCGCGTCGCGCGAATCGTCAACGCGATCGCCATGAGCAGCCAATAGACGCCGAAACCCCAGACGGTGACGCCGTAGGCGAGCGAGGCATTTTCGAGACCGGGCGCGAGCTGCGGCCAGACGGTTTTCGACGCGATGCCGAGCGCGATGATGCCGGCCACCGATTGGCCGAGCGGTCCGACGACGAGCCACATCGTCGTCACGAGCGCGCCTTCGGGCACTTTGTTGTAAACGAGACGCGAGTAGAAGACGACGATCGTGATCGCCGTGAGGATGATGCCGGCTCCGAACATGGCGTAGGCGAGCGCGAGCAGATCGCCGCGGATCGCGGCCGGCCACGACGGAACGAGCAACGCGGCCGGCACCGACGAGACGATCGGCGGCACGATCGGCAACAGCCAGGTGCCGTAGGTGTTCTGTTGCGTGAGTTCGTGGCGCGTGATCATCAGGAACGGCACGACCGCGAGCGTGAACGCGCTGCCGAGCGCGCCCGCGATGTAGAGCAGTTGCGCGGCGAATACGCAGAGCGACGGCGGCAAGACGGCGACGCCGATCTTTAAGAACCCGACCGCAATCGTGAAGCAGGCCATCGGCGGCGCGCCCCAGGCGAACGCTTTGACCGGATCGTTGAGCGTGCCGAACGCCCGGCGCGTGTCGGTCGCGAAGCTCGCGAGCCACAAGAGCGCGAGGACGGCGAACAGCACGACGTCGGCGCCCCAGAGCGTCACGGACAGCGGCCGCGCGAACGGAATCGCGATGGGCGAGATCGCGATGCAGATCGCGAGGATGCCCGTGCCCATCACGCTCGTAAACCAGCCGGCGCCGGCCCCGGCGAAGCTCAGCCGGCCGGCGTTCGAGAGGCGTTGGTCCAGCGTAGCGATCGCGTTCATACGCATAGGGTAGGCGAGATTTCTAAATAAGTCCAAGTAGGAAATAAATGGTTTAGACAAAGTAAAGCTTATATATCGACCGTGCCGTTGAATCTCGTCCAGCTGGCCACGTTTCGGGAACTCGCCTCCGAGCAGAATTTCACGCGCGTCGCCGAGCGGCTGGGCGTCACGCAGCCGGCCGTGTCGCAGCAGATCCGTTCGCTGCAGGAGCACTTTCGCGTCAAGCTCGTCGATATCGTGGGGCGTGACGTCGTGCTCACCGACGCCGGGCGATTCCTCGCCGAGCGGTCCACCGCCGTATTGGGCAGCGTCGTCGCGCTCGAACGCGAGATGCGCGAGTACGCCGACATCCGTACGGGCGAACTGCGCGTCGGCGCGTCGATGACGATCGGAACCTACGCTCTGCCGTCATACGTCGTCGAGTTCGCGTGCGCGCATCCCGACATCGTGCTCTCGGTCGTCGTCGAGAACACGCAGGAGATTGTCTCGGCGCTGCTCGCGGGGCGAATCAGTCTCGGGCTCGTGGAAGGCATCGTCGAGGAGCCGTCGCTCGAACTCACCCCATACGTCGACGACGAACTCATTCTCATCGCGGCGCCCGATCACGAATTCGCAAGCGCACGCACGCCGCTCGCGGCCCAGCGCTTGGACGGGCTCGCCTTCATCTACCGGGAGATCGGCTCCGGAACGCGACGTCAAGTCGAAATCGCGCTCGCGCGGGCGAACGTAACGCCGCGCGTCGTGCTCACGCTGCCCAACGGTGAAGGCATCGTACGTGCCGTTTCGCTCGGCATCGGCGTCGCGATCGTGTCGCGCCTCGTCGCCGAGGAGCCGATACGCGAAGGCCGCGTCGTCGAAATACCCACACGAGGGTTGCACCTGCATCGCACGCTGCGCATCGCTCGCATGCGCGGGCTCACGCAGTCGCCGGCCGGTGCCGCGTTCGAGGCGATGCTGTTGCGGAAGCGAACCCGCGCACGAGCGAAGGGAACACGATGAATTTCGAACGGGCAGCGGCGTACGCCGACAAACACGGCGGCCAAGCGTTCCTCGTGCAGCGCGACGGCGTAACGCTCTTCGAACGATATCGCGACGACTTCGATCCCGCCACGCCGCACGCGCTCTACAGCGGCGCGAAGAGTTTTTGGGGACTGGTGGCGGGGATCGCGCAAGACGAAGGGTTGCTCGCGCTCGACGAAACGGTCGGCCAAACGTTCGAGGCGTGGGCGGCGGGCGAACGCGCCGGCGTGACG